>NZ_JBHXFE010000022.1:127625-139878 GCF_042722475.1 Streptomyces sp. NPDC127092 | reverse complement strand
GGGGGGAGGGGGAGGAGGGGGGGGGTGGGGGGGGCGGGGCCCCTTTTTTTTCGCCCGGAGGGAGAACCTCTCCCCGCCCCCCACCAACCCCCCCTCCGCCCTTTGCCTGTCTGCGGTATCGCCCCGATGGGCCCCTCGTTACGATTCTGAGAGGCGTATTCGTACGGCGATTGCCGAGGGAAACGAGGAGCAGCCGTGGGGCGTCGGCTCGTACCGCTCACGCTGGACAACCTTCCGGATCTCCCCAAGCGTTGTCGCTCCTGTGTCTTCTGGGAGCTGGATCCGGTGAGTGGCGAAGCCGCCGTGAAGGCCGGCCGCCCCGAGTTGGAGAAGGAAGCCTGGATCTCGGCGGTGCTCCTGGAGTGGGGCTCCTGCGGCCGGGTGGTCTATGTCGACGAGGTGCCCGTCGGGTTCGTGCTCTACGCGCCTCCGGCGTACGTGCCCCGGTCCACGGCCTTTCCCACGAGCCCGGTCGCCGCTGATGCCGTGCAGCTGATGACGGCGTGGATCATGCCCGGGTACCAGGGGCAGGGGCTCGGCAGGACGATGGTGCAGACCGTCGCGAAGGACCTGCTGAGGCGGGGCTTCAGGGCGATCGAGGCCTTCGGTGACACCCGCTGGAAGGAGCCGGCCTGTGTGCTCCCCGCCGACCATCTGCTTGCCGTGGGTTTCAAGACCGTACGGCCGCACCCGAGCTTTCCCCGGCTGCGGCTGGAGTTGAGGACGACGCTCTCCTGGAAGGAGGACGTCGAGATGGCGCTCGACCGGCTTCTGGGAGCTGTGCAGAAGGAGCCGGTGCTGCGCCCGCTCTGACAGGACGACAGCGGCCCGCTCCCTCGGAAGGGGGCGGGCCGCTGCTGTTTCACGTGAAACAGCGGATGCCTTGAGGCGGGTGTCAGGCCTTCGGCTCGACGAAGCCCTCAAGGTCGCGCAGGAGCGCGGCCTTCGGCTTGGCGCCGACGATCGTCTTCACGACCTCGCCGTCCTTGTAGACGTTCAGCGTCGGGATGGACATGACGCCGTACTTGGCAGCGGTGGCCGGGTTCTCGTCGATGTTGAGCTTCACGATGGTGATCTCGTCGTGCTCGGCGGCGATGGCCTCGAGCGACGGGGCGATCTGGCGGCACGGGCCGCACCACTCGGCCCAGAAGTCCACGAGAACGGGCTTCTCGCTCTTGAGGACCTTCTCCTCGAAGTCAGCGTCGGTAGCGATAACGGTGGCGCCGGCCACGGCGTCCTCCTTCGGTTGGTGGGGTGTGGGGTGAGGAAGGCGTAGGGGGTCAGACCGCGGGGGTCTCGGCGAGCTTCTCGCTGTCGGCGAGAGCTGCCAGGAAGCGCTCGGCGTCGAGCGCGGCGGAGCAGCCGGTGCCGGCGGCGGTGATCGCCTGGCGGTAGGTGTGGTCGACGACGTCGCCGGCGCCGAAGACACCCGTGAGGTTGGTGCGCGTGGACGGGGCGTCGACCTTCAGGTAGCCCTCCGCGTCCAGCTCCAGCTGGCCCTTGAAGAGCTCGGTGCGCGGGTCGTGGCCGACGGCGATGAAGAGGCCCGTGACCGGGAGCTCGCTGGTCTCGCCCGTCTTGGTGTTGCGCAGGGTCAGACCGGTGAGCTTCTGCTCGCCGTGGATCTCGGCGACCTCGCTGTCCCAGGCGAACTTGATCTTCGGGTCGGCGAAGGCGCGCTCCTGCATCGCCTTGGAGGCGCGCAGCGAGTCACGGCGGTGGACGATGGTGACCGACTTGGCGAAGCGCGAAAGGAAGGTGGCCTCCTCCATCGCGGTGTCGCCGCCGCCGACCACGGCGATGTCCTGGTCCCTGAAGAAGAAGCCGTCGCAGGTGGCGCACCAGGAGACACCGCGGCCGGAGAGGGTGTCCTCGTTCGGCAGGCCGAGCTTGCGGTGCTGGGAGCCGGTGGTGACGATCACGGCCTTGGCGCGGTACACGGTGCCGGCGGTGTCCGTGACGGTCTTGATCTCGCCCGTGAGGTCCACGGCGACGATGTCGTCCGGCACGAGCTCGGCGCCGAAACGCTCCGCCTGGGCACGCATGTTGTCCATCAGGTCCGGGCCCATGATGCCGTCGCGGAAGCCGGGGAAGTTCTCCACCTCGGTCGTGTTCATCAGGGCGCCACCGGCGGTGACGGCTCCCTCGAAGACCAGCGGCTTCAGCGAGGCGCGGGCCGTGTAGAGGGCGGCGGTGTAACCCGCGGGCCCGGAGCCGATGATGATCACGTTACGGACGTCGCTCACGGGTTTCTTCCTCGTCTCTGCAGACTGCTGCCTACTGCCTACGGGGGCGGTCGGATCGGTCACTCTCACCCCACCCAACCGATCCTACGGGGCATGCATTCCCGGGACGGCCGCTCGGCACGACGCACACGCTCACGAGCGCGGAACGGACTCCTGAAGGAGGACTTCGCCCGTGGTGTTCCCGCCAGAGGCGGCGCAGGAGGCGTCCACGACATAGGCCTGGACGCGTGTGCTGTCCGAGGTGTCGGGGAGGACGAGGAGGTAGGCGGATGTGCCCTGGAAGTCGCCCTGCTGGAACGCGAGGACCGCGTCGGTGCGTCCCGTACCGGCCTTGACGCAGTCGGGCAGCGTGGCGGGCAGCGACCGCTTCTGTCCGTCGCCGGTGCCCTCGGCGGTGAGGGATTCGGGAGCGGAGCTCTGTTCCTGGGGAGCCTTGAAAGTGGCGTTCCGCTGGAGCAGCGCCTGCACGGTGGTCGTCACCGGCTCGCCGTCGAAGCGGGCGCTGTCCGCCGCGCTGACGGCGACGTCGGACTGCGTGCCGGTCTTCGTGTCGGCTCCGCCGACGTTCAGTGCGCCCGACTGGACGAAGAACAGGCTCAGCCCCAGGGCGGCAGCGCCGAAGACGGCACCGAGGGCCGCGACCCGGCGGCGACGGTTCCTGCGGGGACGACCGGGGCCGGAGGCGGCGGAGGACCGTCCGGCGGGCCGGCCGCCGGCGGGCGGCGCCGGTGCGGGGCGGCTGGGCGATGTTTCACGTGAAACATGCGCGTCGGCCTCGGGAGCGGTGGCGCTCAGCAGCGCTTCGGCGGCGAGTGCCGCGTCGATCCGCCCGGCGATCTCGGCGGGCATCCGCGGGGGGCCGGGCAGCGTGCCCAGGAGGCCTCGGATCTCCTCCAGGGAGGCCCGCACGTCGGCGCACAGGGGACAGGCGTCGAGGTGCAGCCGCACCGCAGCGCTGCGGGACGGCGAGAGCAGCCCCTCGGTGAGGTCGGAGATCTCCGAGACGTCCGGGTGCTGAGTCGTGTCGGCCGTGGAAGTCACGCGCGTCCACCTCCGCCCTTCACAGCCGCTGGATTGCTCAATCCGGTATCCGTCGGTCCCGGCACCGGTGGGACGGATGCCCCCGGCGTCCGGTTCCTTCCCCGGTCCGGGCTCTCGTTACCCACCGTGTCCCCGCGCAAATGAGTGAGCATCGGCAGCAGTCTGGCCCGCCCGCGCGCACAGCGGCTCTTCACGGTTCCGGTGGGGACATCGAGGATACGAGCGGCCTCGGCGACCGGGTATCCCTGCATGTCGACGAGGACGAGAGCTGCCCGCTGTTCCGTGGGAAGCGTGGAGAGGGCGGCCAGGAGCTGGCGGTGGAGGTCCTGGCGCTCGGCGGGCGCCTCGGCCGACTCGACCGGTTCGAGGAGCTGCTCGAACCGGTCGGTGTCGTCCACGGGCGAGGTCCGGCGCGAGGCGGCCTTGCGGGCCCGGTCGAGGCAGGCGTTCACCGTGATGCGGTGCAGCCACGTCGTGACGGCCGACTGGCCGCGGAAGGTGTGGGCGGCCCGGAAGGCCGACACGAGGGCGTCCTGGACGGCGTCAGCGGCCTCCTCGCGGTCGCCGAGCGTCCTCAGCGCCACCGCCCACAGTCGGTCGCGGTGGCGCCGTACGAGCTCACCGAAGGCGTGCTGATCGCCGGCCACATGGCAGGCCAGCAGTTCCTGGTCGCTGCGCTCGTCGCGTATGGCGTCGTCCAACGGTGAGCCCCTCCCCCCGGGTGTGGCGTCAGCTGGTGATCCTGATGTCCGAGATCTCGCCCCGGTAACCGCCTCCGCCGCTCGGCAGATCGGTCAGCCAGACCAGAACGTAGCGCGTCTTCACCGGCTTCGCGGGCTGGAGGGGCACCTGAGTGCCGGATCCCGAGGCCTGGGTGGCGTAGCCGCCGGGCTGGTCCGGACGCACGGACGCGTTCTCGGGGGCCGTCCTCAGCTCGACCGACGTCGAACCCTGGAAGGTGACCTCGACCTTGGCGACCTGCTGGACCGTGCCGAGATCGAGGATGATCCCGACGCCCTGCTTCAGGTTGCCGAACTTCGAGTACCCGTCGTACCGCATGGTCTTCCATGTGGTGGCCGGGTTGCCGTCGTAGGCGTTCTTTATCTGGTCGTGGTTCTCGGTGCCGTCGCCCTCCGGGTCGAAGTCGTACGCGCCGACGATCGTGACCGGCTTGCCCTGCGCCGCCGGCTCCTTCTCGTCGTCGCCCGGCTGCGGCTGCGTGTTCTGCGGCGTGTCCGTGCCCTTGTCCTGGTCGAGGAGCCGGTCCGCGATCTGCCAGCTGCCCAGACCCAGGGCGGCGATCAGCAGGGCCGAGACGGCCCACTTGAGCGCCTTGCCGGCACGGCTCTGCAGCGGCGGCGGCGGGACCACGATCGGCTGGGTGGCCGCGGGGCGCGGCTGGGGCCGGCCGTACGTGCCCTGCTGGTAGGTGGTGCGCTGGTACTCCGGCGGGGCGGGCAGCGGGAACTCCGGCTCCGGCGGGCGGATGCGCGGCATCGCGGCGACGGCCTTGGCGAGCTCGTCGGGTGTGGTGCAGGGCGGTTCCTGGCGCGAGGCGGTGGCCCCGTCGTTCGCGAGGGCGCGCATGGCGATCTCGGACAGGCCCCGGTGGACGCCCGCGCGGACCTGGTCGGGGGCGAGCAGCCCGACGCCCTTGGGCAGCCCGGAGAGGCCGTAGGCGTCGTTCTCGTACGGCCAGCGCTGGGTGAGTGCCGCGTAGAGCAGGGCACCGATCGCCTCGGTGTCCGTGCGCTGCGGGCGCTCGGCGCTGATGCCGCGCAGGGCGGCGTTTACGGCGAGCCCGCGGATGCGGTACTGGCCGGTCGAGCTGCGCAGCACGGCGCTCGGAGTGAGCCGGAGGTGGGAGAGGCCCTCGCGGTGGGCGGCGGCCATGGCCTGGGAGACCTGGCTGACGAGCTGGTAGGCGTCGTGCGGCTCCATGGGGCCGGCCGCGAGCAGCGCGGTCAGCTCGGTGGAGTCGGGCAGCCACTCGTGCACCACGTACACGAGGTCGTTCTCCTCGACGGCGTCGAGGACCTGCACGAAGCGGGGGTCGCCGAGCAGCGCCGCGGAACGCGCGGCGGCCAGCACGGAGCGGGCGCGGGAGTGGTCGGCGGGCAGGATGTGGACGCCGACGGCGCGGCGCAGTTTCTCGTCGACGGCACGCCAGCTGCTGAATCCGTCCAGTCGGGTGACGCACTCCTCCAGCCGGTACCGTCTCGCCAGCTTGTGGCCGCTGTGCAGCTCTGGTGCCGTGATGGAAGGCTGTTCGCCGTTCTTCCGTTCGCCCGCCTTGCTCTCCGTGGCCTCGGCGGACGTGGCCGCCTTCTTCTGCGCTTCCGCCACCCCGTCGGTCGCGGCCTTGTCCGCCTTGGCGGTCAGCGGGTCGTCACCGCTGTTGTCGGCCACGTCGACGGCAGCCGTGCTACGTTCCGCCACCGTCGTTCCTGCCTCCCCATCCGTTGCGCCACATCCAGCAGCCATGCCAATTGTGCCCACAGTCCGGCGCTATGCACGACACGCGTCGGCAGGCGATGGTTGTGCGAACCCCGCGCGCCCGGCGCCGATCAGCGCCTGATCAGCGGCCAAGACGCCCGCGGACCATGCCGACCATCGAGTTGAGCTCCGCGATCCGCATGCGGCGGGCCGCGACGAAGAAGACTCCCAGGAGAACCGCGCTGCCGACGAGCAGGGCGACGAGGGAGCCCAGGGCGCCCTCGCCGAGCAGCTTCAGAAGACCGAAGCCGGCCGCTCCGGCGACGATCGCCGCGGGCAGCGAGGCCAGACACAGGCGGGCGTAGGTACGCAGTACGTGGGCGCCGTCCAGATCGCCGCCGAGGCGGTTGCGCAGCCGGCGCCAGGCGACGCCCACGCCGACCGCGTACGCCAGGCCGTAGGACCCGGCCATGCCGACGACGGCCCACTGGGCGGGCAGCACCACGTAACAGACGGCGGAGGCCGCCGCGTTGACGGCGGCGACGATGACGGTGTTGTAGAAGGGCGTCCGGGTGTCCTCGTAGGCGTAGAAGCCGCGGAGCACGACGTACTGGACGGAGTAGGGAATCAGGCCGAGGCCGAAGGCCATCAGGATGAAGCCCATGCCCTGGGCGGCCTCGACGCCGCTGGAGGCGTAGAGCAGCGTGCACATGGGGACGCCGAGTGCCAGGAACGCGAAGGAGACCGGCACGATCGCGACGGCCGAGTTGCGCAGGCCCTGCGAGATGTCGTCGCGGACGGCGCCCGGGTCGTCGTCGGAGGCGGCGCGCGAGATGCGCGGCAGCAGCGCGGCCATGACCGAGACGGTGATGATGGCCTGCGGCATGCCCCAGATCAACTGGGCGTTGGAGTAGGCGAGGAAGCCGGCGCCGTTCTTGCCGGACTCCTCACCCGCCGCGGTGGCGAGCTGGGTGACGACCAGGACACCGGCCTGGTTGGCGAGCACGAACAGCACGGTCCACTTGGCCAGCCTGACGGTCTTGCCGAGACCGTGGCCCTTCCAGTCGAAGCGGGGACGGAAGCGGAAACCGGTCTCGCGCAGGTACGGGATCATCGCCAGGGCCTGGACGGCGAGTCCGAGCAGGGTGCCGACGCCGAGCAGCCGGATGCCCTCGTCGGGGATCGTCTGGACGCCCATGTGGGATTCGGCGGAGGTGCCGTAGACCCAGATGAACAGGCCGAACGTGGCGATCATGACGATGTTGTTGAGGACCGGGGTCCACATCATCGCGCCGAACTTCCCACGGGCGTTGAGGATCTGACCCATCACCACGTGGACACCCATGAAGAAGATCGTGGGCAGGCAGTAGCGGGCGAAGGTGACGGCGACGCTGTTGGCCGCCGCGTCGTCGGCGATGGTGTTGGACATCAGCCGGATCAGCAGCGGGGCGGCGAACACGGCGATGGCGACGATCGCTCCGAGCGCGACCATGACGAGGGTCAGCAGACGGTTGGCGTATGCCTCGCCGCCGTCGTCGTCGTTCTTCATGGAGCGGACCAGCTGCGGCACGAAGACCGAGTTGAGACCGCCGCCGACGGTGAGGATGTAGATCATCGTCGGCAGGGTGTACGCGACGGTGAAGGTGTCACCGAGGAGTGCGGCGCCGAGGGCACCGGTGATCACGAGGCTGCGGACGAAGCCCGTCAGCCGCGAGACGAGGGTGCCGGCCGCCATCACGGCGCTCGACTTGAGCAGCCCGGAGGCACGGCCGGCCTTCTTCGGGGCGGGCGCGGGCATGGGATTCGGCTCCGGAGAGGGCGGCGGCACCTGGCCGGGCGCCTGCTGGTCCCGGTAGAGGTGCGCGAACGCGTCGGGCTCCGGCTGCTCCTCCCCCGCCCGCGTCACCAGGTCGTCGACGCCGGTGAACTGGACCGTGCGGGCGTCGTCGCCGTACGGCAGGTGGCGGGACGGGCCGTCCGGCTCGGGGGCGGGGGTCTGGGCCCAGACCCGGGGGTCGGGGGCGTGCTGGGGCGCGGCCGGCTGCTGGTAGAGGGGCTGCGGCTCCGCGTAGGTGCCCGGCGGGGGCGGCGGATGCGCGGCCCGGTCGTAGAGCGCCTCGCTCACCGGGTCCTGGGCGGAGAGATCACGCGCCTGGTAGGGGTCGTGGGCGTAGGCGTCCTGGACGTACGGGTCCTGGGCATACGGATTCTGCTGGTCCGGTGCGTACGGGTCCGGGCCGGCCGGTGGTGGCGGCACCGGCGCAGGACCGGGTGCGGCGGGCGTTCCACCGGACGGCGCGGGACCGCCCGCGCCCTGCCCGCGGTCACCGTCGTACGGCGCGTTCATGGTTACCCCACCTCATCGTCCCCGGCCGACCGGCCACGACATCGCTCAACGGTCCACTTTCTCACCCGGGCCCGACGGGTCACTGCTTTCCGACCCGGTGTCCGGTGTCGGGTCACTCGGCTGCTCGGATTCCGCTTCCGCGTCCGCGTCGGCTTCCGCGCCGGCTTCCGGGCCGGTCCCGGCCGCGGTGGCGGCCGCCGGTCCGGCTTCCTCCTCCGAGGCCTCCAAGGCCTCCGAGGCCTCCGAGGCCTCCTCCGCCGCGTTCCGGGCGGCTGCGCGCTTGCGCTGGCTGTACATCCGGACGCCGGCGAGGACGAGCAGCAGCACACCGCCCGCGATGACGAGCATCACCGTCGGCGTGATCTCGGAGACCTTCACGGTGAAGGTCATCGGCTCGCCGTAGGGCGTGCCGTCCTCGGTGTAGAGCTGGGCCGTCATCGTGACCGGTCCGTTGGCGTTGGCCGAGGCGTCGAACTTCACCGACTGGCTGTGGCCGCCGTCGATCTTCACCGGCCGTGCGGCCTCACCGTTGTCGTCCAGGTCCAGACGCGTCTTGTTGCTGGACTTCAGCTTGAGGACCAGGTGGTCCACGCCCTGCAGCAGCCGGTTCTGCACGGTGACCGGGATGGTGGCGCTGCGGCCCGACAGCGTGAGGTCCGACTTCTCGATCAGCTGGACCTCCTCCGTGAGGCTCAGGAGGTAGTCCTGGACCTCCTTGCGGTAGAGGGCCGCCGACGCCGGTTCGCCGCGCCACGAGGTCGACATCTCGCGGCTGATCGCGTTGGTGAAGGGAGGCACGACACGGTCGGCGGCGGTCAGGATGACCTTGAAGTCGTCCAGCTGGTCGCGGGTCTCCTTCATCTGCCGGAAGGCGCCCGCACTGAGTTCCTGCTCGCGCAGCCTCTTCGGGTAGGACGCGCTGCTCGGCACCCGCTTCGACGCCTCGGGGTCGGACTGCGCGGCGGCGGCCGTCAGGTCGAGCGGCTCGGTCCAGCGCTTGGCGTTGAGCGCTTCGAGGGCCTTCGCCATGCTCTGGGCCTCGGCGGTGCTGGGCATGCGCTGCGGCGCGACCACGACACTGCGCTGGTCCTCGGGCAGCTCCAGGGTGATCGCGAGCGACTGGGCGAGGAACTGCTGGACGGCCAGGGTGGCGTCCTCGGCCCTGATCATCTCGCCCTGGAAGGCCTTGGAGAGTCCGGCGTCGCTGACGACGGCGGTCGTGCCGCCACCGATGGGGCGGGCCGAGGTCGGCGTGTACGAGAGGTCGTCACGGAAGCTGTCACTGCGCGCGATCACGTTGTGCGCGCCGGCGGAGGTGGCGACCGCCATGATCGAGGGGTCGACGGCACCGTCGACGGGCCAGGAGAAGTCGGTGGACGGCTTCACGTGGAGGACGGTCTCCACGGTGGAGGACGCCAGCGCGGTCGCCTGCTGGAGGTGGCTGAGGGAGCCCGGTACGTCCTTGCCGTGATGGGCCAGCGAGGCCAGATCGGGGTCGGCGAACGGCAGGGCGACCACCTTGTGGTTCTGTACGGCCTTCTCCAGGTCGTTCAGCCAGCGCTCGGCGACGGCCTGGTTCTTCCCGGCCACCTCGGTCGTCCCGCTCTTGACCATGTACGGCTCGGTCATGGCGGCGACGCTCGCCAGCAGGTCCGGGTCGATCACCCAGGTGACGGGCAGGTTCCTGCCGAGAGAGACCATCTCGTGCAGCCGGCCGCCGGGCGCGAGCTCGGCGGCCAGTTCGTCGTTCTCGAAGACGGGGGTCTGCTGCTGGTCCGCGCCCGTCTCGGCGGAGACATGGGACGTGGAGATCAGCGGCCACAGATAGGTGAGCTGCGTCTTCTTGTCGGTGGGCTCGGGCTGGTAGGGCAGCAGGGTCCGCTCGATGCCCAGCACCCGCTGGTAGGACTGGCCTGCCGTCTCTCCGGAGAGGGAGACACCGAGCTGATAGACACCGGCGTCGTCCAGGCCGAGCTTGGAGACCGGCACGGAGAGCGTGAACTCCCTGCTCAGGCCGGCGCCCAGCTCGGGGATCTTGACGGTGTAGGCCCCGCCGAGGGGAGCGGGGTCGCGTCCGTCCCGGTAGGTGCGGCGGCCGGAGACCTCGTCGATCTCGCTGCGGCTGGTCATCTGGGGACCGACGCGCAGATCGACCGTGGCATCGGTCACGGCCTGCCTGCCCTCGTTGGTGACCGTTCCCGTGATGGTGAGCGTGTCGCCCTCCACAGGGGCACTGGGAGCCAGCGTGTCGAGCGACACGTCCACGGTCCCGGCGCGCTTCGCGCTCTCGGCGGCCGCCGCCGTCGTGGGGGCGGCCACGCCCGGAAGGAATCCGCCCAGCAACGGGGCGGCGACGGCGAGTGAGGCCGTACGCCGCAGCCAGCGGCGGGCAGGTGAGGGAACGGTCCCCTGGATAGCTGCCGCCTCGGCCACGCGTCGCCCGTCCTCGTCGTTGTCTGTGGTGTCAGTGGTGTCGCTGGTTCCCGGTTGCTGTGTCCAGGCATGGTAACGAGGCACGCGGGGGCCAAGTGCCGGGGACTGCTCCAGCTGATGGGCGCGGGGTCCCGGGAAAACGGGGACGATGCGGTGAGCCGGGGCACGTACCCTTTTCTGTTGTGCCGAACGCCAACGAAGACACCACGCCCGCCCTGAGCCAGGTGCAACGCCGCGCGGTCAGTGAACTACTGCGTGTGTCCCCTGTCGCCGACGACCTCGCCCGCCGTTTCCAGGAGGCCGGGTTCCGCCTCGCGCTGGTCGGCGGCTCGGTACGCGACGCCCTCCTCGGCCGTCTCGGCAACGACCTGGACTTCACCACCGACGCCCGTCCCGAGGACGTACTGAAGATCGTCCGTCCCTGGGCCGACGCCGTCTGGGAGGTCGGGATCGCCTTCGGCACCGTCGGCTGCCAGAAGAGCGCCCGTGTCGGAGACGTCGTTCAGCACTTCCAGGTCGAGGTCACCACCTACCGCTCCGAGGCGTACGACCGCACCTCGCGCAAGCCCGAGGTCTCGTACGGAGACTCCATCGAGGAGGACCTGGTCCGGCGTGACTTCACCGTCAACGCCATGGCGGTCGCCCTCCCCGAGAAGGAGTTCATCGACCCGCACGGCGGTCTCGAGGACCTTGCCGAGATGGTGCTGCGGACCCCGGGCACGCCGGAGGAGTCCTTCTCCGACGACCCGCTGCGCATGATGCGGGCTGCTCGCTTCGCGGCACAGCTGGACTTCGAGGTGGCCCCCGAGGTCGTTACGGCGATGACGGAGATGGCCGGCCGGCTGGAGATCGTCTCGGCCGAGCGCATCCGTGAGGAGTTCAACAAGCTCCTGCTCTCGGCCCACCCCCGCAAGGGTCTCGGCCTCCTGGTCGACACGGGTCTCGCCGCCCATGTGCTGCCCGAGCTCCCCTCGCTGCGGCTGGAGAGCGACGAGCACCACCGGCACAAGGACGTCTACGAGCACTCGCTCACCGTGCTCGACCAGGCCATCGACCTGGAGGAGGACGGGCCCGACCTGGTGCTGCGTCTCGCGGCGCTGCTCCATGACATCGGCAAGCCGCGTACCCGTCGCTTCGAGAAGGACGGCCGGGTCTCCTTCCACCACCACGAGGTGGTCGGCGCGAAGATGACCAAGAAGCGCATGACCGCGCTCAAGTACTCCAACGAGATGATCAAGGACGTCTCGCGTCTCGTGGAGCTGCATCTGCGGTTCCACGGCTATGGCACGGGCGAGTGGACCGACTCGGCCGTCCGCCGCTATGTGCGGGACGCCGGACCGCTGCTCTCCCGCCTGCACAAGCTGACCCGCTCCGACTGCACCACGCGCAACAAGCGTAAGGCCGCCGCGCTCTCCCGCGCCTACGACGGCCTGGAGGAGCGCATCGCCAGGCTGCAGGAGCAGGAGGAGCTGGACTCGATCCGCCCGGACCTCGACGGCAACGAGATCCAGGAGATCCTGGGCATCCGCCCCGGGCCGGCGGTCGGCCAGGCCTACAAGTTCCTGCTGGAGCTGCGGCTGGAGAACGGGCCGATGGAGCACGACGCCGCCGTTGCCGCGCTCAAGGAGTGGTGGGCGGCACAGGGCGACTGACGCGGGTCCCTCGCCGTTTCACGGTCGACGTTTCACGTGAAACACCGAACATGAAAAGGCGACACGAGGTCCGGCGAGGGGGGATGTTTTCCCTGAAA
>NZ_JBHXFE010000022.1:119355-127615 GCF_042722475.1 Streptomyces sp. NPDC127092 | reverse complement strand
GGGGGACGGGGGGCGGGGGGTTTTTTCCCTCTTTTGTTCAGTTGTATTTTTGCCAGGGAAAGCGTCAACGGAGCCCTCCCGACACGAGCTCCGGCAAGGGGCGATGTTTCACGTGAAACATCGCCCTTTTCTCTTGGCTCGGGCCAGGCCCAGTGTGAGGAGCGCGTAGATCACGGTCACCAGCGCCACGATCGCGGGGGACCGGCCGTCCGGAGGCAGCATGGCGGCGGCGACGCCGGCAGCGCCGACGAAGGCGACGTTGAAGAGCACGTCGTAGAGGGAGAAGACCCGGCCGCGATAGGCGTCGTCCACGGAGGTCTGCACGACGGTGTCCGTGGCGATCTTTGCTCCCTGGGTGGTCAGACCGAGCACGAAGGCGGCCACGAGGAACGGTGTCCGGGCGAAGGTCAGCCCCAGGGCGGGGGTCAGCACGGCGGCGGCTCCGGTGCACACGGTCATCCAGCCGAACGGCCCGAATCTCCCGACCGCCCAGGGCGAGAGCGCCGCCGCCGCGAAGAAACCGGCTCCCGAGGCGGCCACGGCCAGGCCCAGGACGGCGAGCCCGTCGTCCTCCGTGGCGCTCCACGCGTACCGGGCGAGCATGAGCACCGTCACGAACAGGGCGCCGTAGCAGAAGCGCATCAGGGTGACCACGGTGAGCGCCCCCGCGGCCGGGCGCCGCTCGGCGAGGTGCCGGAGGCCGGCTGCCAGGCCCCGTGCGGTGGAGGCCAGGGCGGCGGTGAGCCGGGGCTGGACGAGTTCCGGGTCCGGGCCGAGGAGCTCGCGGGACATCCGGAGCGAGGCGAGCGCGGAGCAGAGATAGAGGACGGCGCCCAGGAGGACGACCGCGGCGTCGGAGTCGTGCGCCACCAGCCGTACGCCGAAGGCCAGCCCGCCGCCCAGGGTCGCGGCCAGGGTGCCGGCGGTGGGCGAGAGCGAGTTGGCGACCACGAGCCGCTCGTCGTCGACCACGCGCGGCAGTGCCGCGGAGAGGCCGGCCAGCACGAAGCGGTTGACGGCCGTGACCGAGAGGGCCGAGGCGTAGAAGAGCCATTCCGGCACGGAGCCCAGCACGAGCACCGCGGTGCCGCCGGCCAGCAGGGCCCGCAGGAGATTCCCGTAGAGGAAGACCTGGCGCCGCTGCCAGCGGTCGAGCAGAACACCGGCGAAGGGTCCCACGAGGGAGTACGGCAGCAGCAGCACCGCCATCGCGGAGGCGATGGCCGCGGCGCTGGTCTCCTTCTCGGGGGAGAAGACGACGTACGTGGCGAGGGCGACCTGGTAGACCCCGTCGGCGCACTGGGAGAGCAGGCGGACGGTGAGCAGGCGGCGGAAGTTGCGCAGTCGCAGGAGGACGCGCAGATCACGCACGACGGACATGGGAGCAAGACTCACATACGACGAGGGTCCCCGGGCAGTGCCACGGGGACCCTCGTCGTCGAGCCGCTGGATCGTCGTCCGGCCATCGGGTGGTCGTCAGGCGATCAGGAGGTGACCGTCAGGTCAGCGCTCGACCTCGCCCTTGATGAACTTCTCGACGTTGGCGAAGGCCTCGTCGTCGAAGTACTGGACCGGCGGGGACTTCATGAAGTACGAGGACGCGGAGAGGATCGGGCCGCCGATGCCGCGGTCCTTGGCGATCTTCGCGGCGCGCAGGGCGTCGATGATGACACCCGCGGAGTTCGGGGAGTCCCACACCTCGAGCTTGTACTCCAGGTTCAGCGGGACGTCACCGAAGGCGCGGCCCTCGAGGCGGACGTAGGCCCACTTGCGGTCGTCGAGCCAGGCCACGTAGTCCGACGGACCGATGTGGACGTTCTTGTCGCCCAGGTCGCGGTCGGGGATCTGCGAGGTGACGGCCTGCGTCTTCGAGATCTTCTTGGACTCGAGGCGGTCGCGCTCGAGCATGTTCTTGAAGTCCATGTTGCCGCCGACGTTGAGCTGCATGGTGCGCTCGAGACGGACACCGCGGTCCTCGAACAGCTTCGCCATCACGCGGTGCGTGATGGTGGCGCCGACCTGGGACTTGATGTCGTCGCCGACGATCGGGACACCGGCCTCGGTGAACTTGTCAGCCCACTCCTTGGTGCCGGCGATGAAGACCGGGAGGGCGTTGACGAAGGCGACCTTGGCGTCGATGGCGCACTGCGCGTAGAACTTCGCGGCTTCCTCGGAACCCACGGGCAGGTAGCAGACGAGCACGTCGACCTGCTTGTCCTTGAGGACCTGGACGACGTCCACGGGGGCCTCGGCGGACTCCTCGATGGTCTGGCGGTAGTACTTGCCGAGACCGTCGAGCGTGTGACCACGCTGGACCGTGACGCCCTTGTTCGGGACGTCGCAGATCTTGATGGTGTTGTTCTCGCTGGCGCCGATGGCGTCGGCGAGGTCGAGGCCGACCTTCTTCGCGTCCACGTCGAACGCGGCGACGAACTCCACGTCACCGACGTGGTAGTCGCCGAACTGGACGTGCATCAGGCCGGGCACCTTGGTCGCCGGGTCGGCGTCCTTGTAGTACTCGACGCCCTGGACCAGCGACGCGGCGCAGTTGCCCACGCCGACGATGGCTACGCGAACCGAACCCATTCCGGTTGCTCCCTGTGTGATCGTGGAAGCCCTGCGGACGCAGGGTTTCACTTGGCGGTGTCGTCGGACGGATCCGGCCGGGTACTGCCCCCGTGCCGGGGCAGGCCGCCCGTTTCTCCGGATTCTCTGTTCTGCTGAGCGGCGCCCTCGGGGGCGTCGGGGCCGGATCGCTGATCCCGTCCCGCCCGCTCGCTCTCGATGAGCTCGTTCAGCCAGCGCACTTCGCGCTCCACGGACTCCATTCCGTGGCGCTGCAGCTCAAGCGTGTAGTCGTCGAGGCGCTCGCGCGTACGGGCCAGAGAGGCGCGCATCTTCTCCAGGCGCTCCTCCAGCCGGCTGCGGCGGCCCTCCAGCACCCGCATCCGCACCTCGCGCTCGGTCTGGCCGAAGAAGGCGAAGCGGGCGGCGAAGTGCTCGTCCTCCCAGGCGTCGGGGCCGGTGTGGGAGAGGAGCTCCTCGAAGTGCTCCTTACCTTCGGCCGTCAACCGGTAGACGATCTTGGCTCGGCGCCCCGCGAGTGAAGCCGCCACGGCCTCCTCGGGAGCGCTGCCCGGCTCCTCGATCAACCAGCCGTTGGCGACCAGCGTCTTGAGGCAGGGGTAGAGGGTGCCGTAGCTGAAGGCCCGGAAGATCCCCAGCGAGGTGTTGAGCCGCTTGCGCAGCTCGTAGCCGTGCATGGGGGCCTCGCGGAGCAGGCCGAGAACGGCGAACTCGAGGATTCCTGAGCGCCTGCTCATTCGCCGCCTCCTCCGTTCTCGGAACTCGTCTCGCGGACCGTGGGAAAACTCGTATGCCGAGCCGATGTGACGTGCTGATGTATCGGCTCGATACATCCCGACGATAGAACGACCCCATGTCCGCGACAAGTGGGGCTCGAGTGACCGGCGTCACATCGTCAATTCACGGCAATGGAGTTGCCGGATTTGGGGTGAACTTCACCCCTAGGTGGGTTTTGGCCGTGCGTAGTCTGTGCGGCATGCAGACCACCGGGAACCGCGCGATGCCGCAGGGCGTCAGTGAAGCGGGTGACCGGCTGCGACACGGAAGGGTCTTTTCCGAGGTCCGGCCGTGTGCCATTCGGGGGGACCGGAACTCAACTGCCGCTTCCAGGCGTACGCGCCTGCCCGAGGAGTAGTCGTTCGATGAGCGAGCACCGTCGCAAAATGCCGCAGCAGCAGCCGCCGTACGGCGGTCGTGCCGCGGCCCGGCGCGCCGCCCAGCAGCCGATGGGCCGCAGGCCGGCCCAGGGCCATGATGCCGCCACGGGGTCCCCGTCGGCCTCGTACGGGCCGCCGTCCTCCCATGGCGAGGAGCGCCCCTATGGCGGTCGCGCCGAGGCCCGGCGCGCCGCGCAGCGGGGCGGGCGCCGGCGCGCTCCCGAGGCCGGCGGAGGTCCGGGCGGTCCCGGCGGAGGCCGGCGCGGCGGTGGAGGCGGCGGCCGCGGGGGCGGTCCCGGGCGCGGTCGTGGCAGTGGCCGCCCGCCCGGCAAGAAGCGGCTCATCGACTACCCGCGCTACGGCAAGTACGGCTGGCGGCGCTGGGTGCCCTCGTGGAAGCTCGTGACGGGCCTGTTCCTCGGGTTCCTCGGCAGCCTCATGGGCGCGGCGACCATCGGCTACGCCATGGTGGGCATCCCCGACGAGGCGATCAGCGCCAAGCAGCAGAACAACGTCTTCTACTGGTCCGACGGCACGCAGATGGCCGCGACCGGTGGTGAGGTCAACCGCCAGATCATCGGGTACGAGCAGATCCCGAAGGCCATGCAGGACGCGGTGGTCTCCGCGGAGAACAAGACCTTCTGGACCGACTCCGGCATCGACCCCATGGGCATCGCCCGCGCCGTGTGGAACATGGCCAAGGGCGGCGAGACCCAGGGTGGCTCCACGATCACCCAGCAGTACGTGAAGAACAACCGTCTCGACGACCAGTCGCAGACGGTGACGCGCAAGGTGAAGGAACTCTTCATCTCGATGCGCGTCGGCAACGAGAAGGACAAGCCCGAGATCATGGCGGGCTACCTCAACACCTCGTACTACGGCCGCGGCGCCTACGGGCTCCAGGCCGCGTCCCGCGCGTACTTCGGCAAGAACGCCCAGGACCTCACCCCCAGCGAGTGCGCGCTGCTCGCCGCGGTGCTGAAGGGCGCGACGTACTACGACCCGGCCGGCTACCCCGAGATCGACCCGTCGGCCGACGCCAAGTCGAACACCGACCGTGCCACGAAGCGCTGGTCGTGGATCCTCGACGAGATGGTCAAGGACAAGTCGCTGACGGCGGAGGAGCGTGCCAAGTACACGACGCTTCCCCCGACGAAGCAGCGGTCCCAGGGTGCCCAGCTGGGCGGCCAGATCGGCTACCTCGTGCGGACCGCCGAGGCGAACTTCCTGAACAAGAACGAGCTGGGCATCACCACCCAGCAGCTGGCCAAGGGCGGCTTCGAGATCCACACGACCTTCGACAAGAAGAAGGTCCAGGCGCTCGAGAACTCGGTCAAGGACATCTACAAGGAGTACATCGACCCGAAGAAGCGGCCGAAGACGGACACCGACGTCCAGTTCGGCGGCGCCTCGGTGGACGTCGAGACCGGTGCGATCGTCGCCATCTACGGCGGTGAGAACGCCACCAAGCACTTCACCAACAACGCCGACCAGACCGGTGCCCAGGTCGGCTCGACCTTCAAGCCCTTCGTGCTGGCCGCCGCCATGCGCGACGGTGTGCGGGACCCCAAGGGCGGCAAGATCCAGGACGCCTCCACGCGTACGCTCGTCGACCCGGACAAGAGCCGCTACAACGGCCAGAACAAGCTGAAGATCAAGAACTACGACGGCACCACCTGGCGCGACGAGAACGGCAACGAGTGGCTCCAGGTCAACGACGACGACGCGAGCTACAAGAACATCAGCCTGCGTGAGGCCATGGAGCACTCGGCGAACTCGCCGTACGTGCAGCTCGGCATGGACGTCGGCATCGACAAGGTCCGCCAGGCGGCGGTCGACGCCGGCCTGCTGGAGTCGTCGCTGGTGAAGTCGGACGTGCCCTCGTTCTCCCTCGGTATCTCGTCCCCGAGCGCCATCCGCATGGCCGGTGCCTACTCGACCTTCGCCAACCAGGGCGAGCAGAACGAACCGTTCTCCGTCACCAAGGTGCTCCAGAAGGGCGAGGTCATCTACGAGCACAAGGCCGCGCCCAAGCGGGCCTTCTCCACGGCCGTCGCCAGCAACGTCACCGACGTCCTGAAGAGCGTCGTCAAGAACGGCACCGGCAAGAAGGCCGCGCTCGAGGACGGGCGCGACGCGGCCGGCAAGACCGGTACCACCGACGGCAACAACTCGGCTTGGTTCGTGGGCTACACCCCGCAGCTGTCGACCGCGATCGACATGTACCGCTTCTCGGACGACGAGACGAAGAAGGACCGCAAGTTCGAGTCCATGTACGGCACGGGTGACCAGCCGAAGATCCACGGTAATTCGTTCCCGTCGCGGATCTGGAAGAACTACATGACCGAGGCCCTCAAGGGCGTCGAGGCGAAGAGCTTCCCGGAGCCCGAGGACCTGGACGCCGAGGCGGTCTTCGGCGGCGGTGCGGCCAGCCCGACCCCGACGCCGACGGCGACCGAGTCCCCGTCGGAGACGCCGTCCTCCACGCCGTCGAAGGACATGCCGACCCAGAAGCCGACCAAGACGGCCGACCCGGGCAAGACCTGCAGCGTGTGGGACTGGCCGTGCAAGGACAACGGCGGCACCAGCACCGGCACCGACAGCGGAGGAACCGACGGCGGTTCGACCAGCACGCCGACGACGGATCCGACGAGTACGGCCACTCCCACCGACAGCGGCGGGGGCGGAGGAAAGCCCGGAGGCAGCACCTGGGGCGCCGTCGGCGGCTGACCCCGGTCGGCCGACCCGGGGCCCGGAGGCCCTGAGGGCCGTCGTGCCCGGTCCGTACCTCGTGTGCGGGACCGGGCGCGGCGGCCCTCGTCGTTTTCCCAGGGGCGTACGGCAGGATGTCCCCCATGCCGAGCCTCCAGAAGACGAGCCCTCCGCAGGACCCGCAGGTTCCTCCGGTGGTCTGCCCCACCCGACGCGACGAGGTGGCCGCCGCGGGCAGCGAGTTCATCGGCGGTCCGATCGGCCGCCGGGCGGTCCTCGGCGCCGGTCAGCTGAGCCCGGTGCGCGTCATCGCGCTGGTGGCCATCGGGATGTTCGCGCTCGGCATGGTGCAGAAGCTGCCCTGCTACAACTGGGCGTGGTTCCGCGGCTCCACCTCCCAGTACACCCACGCCTGCTACTCCGACATCCCGCACCTCTTCTCCGGACGCGGCTTCGCGGAGGGCCTGGTCCCGTACTTCGACCGGCTGAGCGGCGACATACCGTTCCTGGAGTACCCGGTCCTGACGGGCCTGTTCATGCAGGTGGCCGCCTGGCTGACGCCCGGCGGCGACCTGACCTCGCAGGAGCAGGCGTACTGGCTGGCCAACGCGGGCCTGCTCATGGTCTGCGCGGCCGTCCTCGCCGTCTGCGTGACCAGGACGCACCGCAACCGCCCCTGGGACGGTCTGCTCGTGGCGCTCGCGCCCGCGTTCGCGCTCACGGCCACCATCAACTGGGACCTGCTGGCGGTCGCCCTGACGGCCGCCGCGCTGCTGATGTGGTCGCGGAGCCGGCCGCTCGGCTTCGGCGTCCTGCTCGGGCTCGCGACGGCCGCCAAGTTCTACCCGGTACTGCTGCTCGTGCCCGTGCTGCTGCTGTGCTGGCGTGCGGGCAGGTGGCGCGCCTTCGGCACGGCCGTGCTGGGCGCGGCCGGCGCCTGGCTCGTGGTGAACCTGCCGGTGATGCTGCTCGCGACCGAGGGCTGGAAGCAGTTCTACGTCTTCAGCACGGAGCGGAACGTCGACTTCGGCTCGGTCTGGCTGCTCATCAGCCAGACCACGGGCGAGCAGATCCGGCCGGAGACGGCGAACTACTGGGCGCTGTTCCTGATGATGCTCGCGGTCGCGGGGCTCGCGTACCTGGCGTTCACCGCGCCCCGCAGGCCCCGCCTGGCGCAGCTGGCCTTCCTGATCGTGGCGGCCTTCGTGCTCACCAACAAGGTCTACTCGCCGCAGTACGTGCTGTGGCTCGTCCCGCTGGCGGCGCTCGCCCGGCCGCGGTGGCGGGACTTCCTGGTGTGGCAGGCCTGCGAGGTCATGTACTTCCTCGCCATCTGGCTGTACCTCGCCTACACGACCAGCGGGAACAAGCAGGGGCTGCCGACCGACGGCTACCAGTTCGCGATCGTGCTGCACGTCCTCGGCACGCTCTACCTGTGCGCGCTCGTCGTACGGGACATCCTGGCGCCCGACCGTGACGGGGTGCGGCGGGACGGCTCGGACGACCCCGCCGGAGGCGTCCTGGACGGCGCGGAGGACGTCTTCGTGCTGGGCAGGGCGGCGCGGCCGGCGCGGCACGCGGCACCGGCCGTGGAGGGGCCGCGGGTGGAGTGGGGCGTGCCCCGCGAGTGAGGCGCCGTCGAGGCGCCATCCGAGGCGCTGGAGAGCGGGCATGTGAAGCGGGGGGCGGGGGGGGGGTCCCGGGGGGGGGTTTGTCCTCCTTTTGGGTTTCGCTCTCTCCAGACCTCTCTTCCTTTCTCTTTGTTTTTTTCCTTGTCCCGCCCACCCTCCCTCCCCCCCCCCCCC
>NZ_JBHXFE010000022.1:114423-119345 GCF_042722475.1 Streptomyces sp. NPDC127092 | reverse complement strand
TGGCGTCCCCCGGGGGGGGGGCGCCGTGAGGGCCCCATGCGGGGCGGGGGAGAGGGGGCGTGGAAAGCCACCCCGGGGACCTCCTCCTGGGCCCCGCTTCACACGCGTGCGGGGCTCAGCGCTCGACGAGCCTGTCGTACTGCGTCGTGGTGTGGCGCAGGTGCGCGACCAGCTCGTCGCCGACCCTCGGCTCCTGGGCGTCGGACGGCACGAACAGGATCGACACCTGCATGTGCGGCGGCTCGGCGAACCAGCGCTGCTTGCCGGCCCAGACGAACGGAGAAAGGTTCCGGTTGACGGTGGCGAGACCGGCACGCGCCACGCCCTTGGCGCGCGGCATCACGCCGTGCATCGCCTTGGGGGCCTCCAGGCCGACGCCGTGGGAGGTGCCGCCGGCGACCACGACGAGCCAGCCGTCGGACGCGGCCTTCTGCTGCCGGTAGCCGAAGCGGTCGCCCTTGGCGACGCGGGTGACGTCCAGGACCGAGCCGCGGTACTCCGTGGCCTCGTGGTCGCCCAGCCACAGCCGGGTGCCGATCCGGGCGCGGAAGCGGGTCTGCGGGAACTGCTGCTGGAGCCGGGCCTGCTCGTCGGCCCGCAGATGGCTGACGAACATGGTGTGCAGCGGCAGCCGCGCGGCCCGCAGCCGGTCCATCCAGGAGATGACCTCCTCGACGGCGTCGGTGCCGTCGGTGCGGTCGAGCGGCAGGTGCAGGGCGAAGCCCTCCAGCCGGACGTCCTCGATGGCGGCGTGCAGCTGCGGGAGCTCCTCCTCCTTGATGCCGTGGCGCTTCATCGAGCTCATGCACTCGATGACGACGCGGGCGCCCACGAGGGCGTGCACGCCGTCCACGGAGGACACCGAGCGGATGACGCGGTCGGGCAGCGGCACCGGCTCCTCACCGCGCCGGAACGGCGTGAGGACGAGCAGGTCGCCGCCGAACCAGTCCTTGATCTTGGCGGCCTCGTACGTGGTGCCCACCGCGAGCATGTCGGAGCCGAACCGCGCGGCCTCGTCCGAGAGCCGTTCGTGGCCGAACCCGTAGCCGTTGCCCTTGCAGACCGGCACGAGGCCCGGGAACTGCTCGATCACCGTCTTCTGGTGCGCCCGCCAACGAGCGGTGTCGACATAGAGGGAGAGCGCCATGGCCGGCCCGGAACCTTTCTGGTGGCTGCGGTGTATCAAAGATGTGTACGAGACTACGCAAGCCTCGCGCGCGTCGTCAGCGACGCGACATGTAGATGTCCAGGGCCTTGTGCAGGAGCTTGTTCAGCGGGAAGTCCCACTCGCCGACGTACTCCACCGCCTCGCCGCCCGTGCCGACCTTGAACTGGATCAGACCGAAGAGGTGGTCGGTCTCGTCCAGGGAGTCCGAGATGCCCCGCAGGTCGTAGACGGTGGCGCCCATCGCGTAGGCGTCGCGCAGCATCCGCCACTGCATCGCGTTCGAGGGCCGGACCTCGCGGCCGATGTTGTCGGACGCGCCGTACGAGTACCAGACGTGGCCGCCCACGACGAGCATGGTCGCGGCGGACAGGTTCACCCCGTTGTGGCGCGCGAAGTAGAGCCGCATGCGGTTGGGGTCCTCGTTGTTGAGGACGGTCCACATGCGCTGGAAGTACGAGAGCGGGCGCGGGCGGAACTTGTCGCGGACGGCCGTGATCTCGTAGAGCCGCTGCCACTCGGCCAGGTCCTCGTAGCCGCCCTGGACGACCTCGACGCCGGCCTTCTCGGCCTTCTTGATGTTGCGGCGCCACAGCTGGTTGAAGCCCTTGAGGACGTCGTCGAGCGAGCGGTTGGCGAGCGGCACCTGGAAGACGTAGCGGGGCTGGACGTCGCCGAAGCCGGCGCCCCCGTCCTCGCCCTGCTGCCAGCCCATCTTGCGCAGCCGGTCGGCGACCTCGAAGGCGCGCGGCTCGACGTGGGTGGCCTGGACGTCCTTGAGGCGCTTGACGTCCGGGTCCTGGATGCCCGACTTGATGGCGGCGGCGTCCCAGCGGCGGATCACGACCGGGGGGCCCATCTTCACGGAGAAGGCGCCCTGGTGCTTGAGGTGCGCGAGCATCGGCTGGAGCCAGTCGTCGAGGTTCGGTGCGTACCAGTTGATGACCGGGCCCTCGGGCAGATACGCGAGGTAGCGCTTGATCTTCGGCAGCTGGCGGTAGAGCACCAGGCCGGCGCCGACCAGCTCGCCGGACTTGTCGAACCAGCCGAGGTTCTCCGAGCGCCACTCGGTTTTCACGTCCGCCCACGCCGGGACCTGGCAGTGGCTCGCCGCGGGCTGGCTCTGGATGAATGCCAGATGCTGCTCACGACTGATGGTCCTCAGGGTCAGGCTCATGCGGGGCGCTCCTCGGCAGGTGTGTCCCCATCGGTTCAGGGGCTCCGGCTCTCGCGCCGAAGCCTACTGCGACCAGGGAGCGCCCCGAATGGCCGTGTGGGGCCTTCGGCGCCGGTGAAAGGGCTCGTCTAGTTGATCACGCCGGTGAAGAGCCCGCCGTGGGCCATGCCGAGGTAGAAGCCCACGCCGGCGAGGCCGAGCCCGATGATCAGCAGGAAGCGTTCACGCGTTGTGGCGGAGATGAACTGGCCGTAGCCCCCGCTGAGGATGCCGACCAGTCCCGTCCAGGAGGCCAGCAGGTGGAGGTTGTCGAAGAAACCCGTCACGAAGGAGAGGAGACCGAGCACGAGGGTGACGGCGACCAGGGTGTCCTGGAGCGGGTGGGGCTTGCCGTCCGTGGCGAAGAGGGAGTGACCGGGGTCGGGTCGCATTGCCTGTGCCATGGGGCACCTCCTGGAGTGCCGTCCGGAGGGCGGCGCCATTGTGACGCCGCCCACATCCGTTGTGTACAGGTTGCGTCCCCTCGTCGCCGGATTTCAACCGCAGGGGGCTGTGCGGGTACTCTGTACGGTCTGCACCGGTGTCTGCCCAGGGTCCGTCCAGGACCGCGACAGCGCCTCCTCGCTCGCCGAGGAGGGACTGTCAGTGGCGGCGGATACCGTTGCTCACGCATCACGACCCTCCTGCCACGGAACGACCGTGGCCGCTGAGTCCAAAGGAGGTGGGTTCCACATGCGTCACTACGAGGTGATGGTCATCCTCGACCCCGATCTCGAGGAGCGCGCTGTCTCCCCGCTGATCGAGAACTTCCTCTCCGTCGTCCGTGAGGGCAACGGAAAGGTCGAGAAGGTCGACACCTGGGGCCGTCGTCGTCTCGCCTACGAGATCAAGAAGAAGCCCGAGGGCATCTACTCGGTCATCGACCTGCAGGCCGAGCCTGCGGTCGTCAAGGAGCTCGACCGCCAGATGAACCTGAACGAGTCGGTCCTCCGGACCAAGGTCCTCCGCCCCGAGACCCACTGAGCTTTCGCTCGCAGGGACTCGGGTCCGAGTAGCAGTTAGCAGCCAGAAGCAATCCCGCCGAGAGGTTCACCCATGGCAGGCGAGACCGTCATCACGGTCGTCGGCAATCTTGTCGAAGACCCCGAGCTGCGCTTCACCCCGTCCGGTGCGGCGGTCGCGAAGTTCCGCATCGCGTCCACTCCCCGCACCTTCGACCGTCAGACCAACGAGTGGAAGGACGGCGAAAGCCTCTTCCTGACCTGCTCGGTCTGGCGTCAGGCGGCGGAGAACGTCGCCGAGTCGCTTCAGAAGGGCATGCGCGTCGTCGTGCAGGGCCGTCTGAAGCAGCGGTCCTACGAGGACCGCGAGGGCGTCAAGCGCACGGTCTACGAGCTGGACGTCGAGGAAGTCGGCCCCAGCCTGCGCAATGCCACGGCCAAGGTCACCCGCACCACCGGTCGCGGTGGCCAGGGCGGCTACGGCGGCGGTGGCCAGCAGGGCGGCGGCGGTGGCGGCTGGGGTGGCAACTCCGGCGGTGGCCAGCAGGGCGGCGGAGCTCCCTCCGACGACCCCTGGGCCTCCAGCGCCCCCTCCGGCGGCCAGCAGGGCGGCGGCGGTGGCTGGGGTGGAAACTCCGGCGGCGGCTACTCGGACGAGCCTCCCTTCTAGGGCGCAAGCCCCGGAAGCAGCTCGTACCCCAACTTCTTGATCACACAGGAGAAACACCATGGCGAAGCCGCCTGTGCGCAAGCCTAAGAAGAAGGTCTGCGCGTTCTGCAAGGACAAGGTCGCGTACGTCGACTACAAGGACACGAACATGCTGCGGAAGTTCATTTCCGACCGCGGCAAGATCCGTGCCCGTCGCGTGACCGGCAACTGCACGCAGCACCAGCGTGACGTCGCCACGGCCGTCAAGAACAGCCGTGAGATGGCGCTGCTGCCCTACACGTCCACCGCGCGATAAGGGAAGGGTGACCGAACAATGAAGATCATCCTCACCCACGAGGTCTCCGGCCTCGGTGCCGCTGGCGACGTCGTCGACGTCAAGGACGGCTACGCTCGCAACTACCTGGTCCCGCGCGGTTTCGCGATCCGCTGGACCAAGGGTGGCGAGAAGGACGTGGCGCAGATCCGCCGCGCCCGCAAGATCCACGAGATCGCGACCATCGAGCAGGCCAACGAGATCAAGGCTCAGCTCGAGGGCACGAAGGTGCGCCTGGCCGTTCGCTCCGGCGACGCCGGCCGTCTCTTCGGCTCCGTGACCCCGGCCGACATCGCTGCCGCGATCAAGACCGCGGGTGGCCCGGACGTCGACAAGCGTCGCGTCGAGCTCGGTTCGCCGATCAAGACCCTGGGCTCGCACCAGGTGTCCGTGCGTCTGCACCCCGAGGTTGCCGCGAAGCTCGGCGTCGAGGTCGTCGCCGCGTAACGCTGCCCCTGGCAGTTCGCGCTCAGCAGTACGGAAGGGGGGCAACCCCCCGGGGGGGGGCCCTCCGCCGTTTCCCATGAAAAAATCCACGAGGGGAGCCAGGGGCAACCCCACAGCCAAGGAGCCCCCAGAAACACAACCTCACCCCC
>NZ_JBHXFE010000022.1:32945-114413 GCF_042722475.1 Streptomyces sp. NPDC127092 | reverse complement strand
TTGGTGTGGGGTTTTTCGCTGTGCACCTTTTCCTTTGGCGGTTAGCGCGAAGAAGGAGGGAGGGCCCCCCCCCTTGGGGTTCCTCCCCTTCCGCCGTTTCACGTGAAACATTCAGCGAGTGGCGCCGGTGACGATCCAGCGGCCGGAGCGCGCCCGGAACCACAGCGTCGCCATGCGGACGGTCATCATCAGGGTCATCGCCCCCCACAACGCGGTCAGACCGCCTCCGGCCGCCGGGACGAGCAGGGCCACGGGCGCGAAGACGGCCAGCGTCAGCAGCATGGCCCAGGCGAGATAGGGGCCGTCACCCGCGCCCATCAGCACACCGTCGAGAACGAAGACCACGCCGGAGACGGGCTGGGAGAGCGCCACGACCAGGAGGGCGGGAAGCAGGGCGTCCTGCACCGCCTGATCGCCGGTGAAGAGCGGGATGAACAGCGGTCGGGTGAGGACGAGCAGCACCCCGAGCGCCACTCCGGAGACCACGCCCCACTGCACCATGCGGCGGCAGACCTGGCGGGCGCCGTCCGCGTCGTCGGCCCCGAGGTAGCGGCCGATGATGGCCTGGCCGGCGATGGCGATGGCGTCGAGGGCGAAGGCCATCAGGCTCCACAGGGACAGGATGATCTGGTGGGCGGCGACGTCGGCGTCCCCGAGGCGGGCGGCCACGGCGGTGGCGATCATCAGGACGGCCCGCAGCGAGAGCGTGCGGACCAGGAGCGGGGCGCCGGCCTGGGCGCTGGCCCGGATGCCCGCGGCGTCGGGGCGGAGGGAGGCGCCATGCCGCCGGGCACCGCGGACGACCACGACGAGATAGGCGGCGGCCATGCCGAACTGGGCGATGACCGTGCCCCAGGCGGATCCGGCGATGCCGAGCCCGGCGCCGTAGACCAGGCCCACGTTCAGGGCGCCGTTGGCCGTGAAGCCGGCGATGGCGACGTAGAGCGGGGTGCGGGTGTCCTGGAGACCGCGGAGCACTCCGGTGGCGGCCAGGACGACGAGCATGGCGGGGATGCCGAGGATGGAGATCCGCAGATAGGTGACGGCGTAGGGTGCGGCCGTGTCGGAGGCGCCGAAGAGGCTGACGAGCCAGGGCGCCGCGGGCAGGGTGAGGGCTACTACGGCGGCGCCGAGCAGCAGGGCGAGCCAGATGCCGTCGATGCCCTGGCGGATGGCGGCCTTGAGGTCACCCGCGCCCACACGGCGGGCGACGGCCGCGGTGGTGGCGTAGGCGAGGAAGACGAAGACGCTGACCGCTGTGGACAGCAGGGCGGAGGCGATGGCGAGACCCGCGAGCTGGGGTGTGCCGAGATGGCCGACGATGGCGCTGTCGACCATGAGGAAGAGGGGCTCGGCGACGAGTGCGCCGAAGGCCGGGACGGCGAGCGAGACGATCTCGCGGTCGTGTTGCCGCCGAACGGCCTTGGGGATCGCGGGAGCCTGATGCATGTGCCCAATCTAATCTTCCACAGGTAAGAGATGCAAGGCTGTACTGACCCTTACTCTTCCGTCGCGGGAGCCTTCGGGTGTGCGCCGTTTGTTCTGATCTTGGCCTGGGCGGCGAAGTTTTTCTCCCCCACAGCCAGTGGACGGAAAAACACCAGGTCAGAGGGGTTCTCCGGAACTCGCTATGAGTTTGTCCACATGGCTGTCCCCCGGTCCGTGCACAGGTTCCGGGGAGTTCTCCACAGCATCTGGGCTTTCACCCACAGGCCCTGTGGATAACCAGATTGGCTGACGGTGCCCGCGGGCCTACCGTGGTCCGGCGCCCGACGCGCCAGAAGCGGAGTCGAAGCCCCTTGTTTGTCGGAGCCGTGGCGTAAGAAAAGAGGGGCACGGCGATGTCCGCGGAGCGGACGGGAGGAGGTGGCTTGGGTGAGCATGCCCGAGCCCATGGACGATCCCTGGGCCGACAGCGGACCCGGCGACCGGCTCCCGACGCGTACCCGGGACGGCCGGGGCCGCGGGCGCTCCCGGGAGGACCAGCACGAGCGCGGCAGTGAGGGCGGCTGGGACAGCGGCATCTCCGGCTTCGAGCGGGTTCCTCCGCAGGACCTGGACGCCGAGCAGTCCGTCCTCGGCGGCATGCTGCTCTCCAAGGACGCCATCGCCGACGTCGTCGAGATCATCAAGGGCCACGACTTCTACAAGCCGGCCCACGAGACGGTCTACGCGGCGATCCTCGACCTGTACGCGAAGGGCGAGCCCGCCGACCCCATCACGGTCGGTGCCGAGCTCACCAAGCGCGGCGAGATCACCCGGGTCGGCGGCGCCTCCTACCTGCACACCCTCGTGCAGTCGGTGCCGACCGCCGCCAACGCCGCGTACTACGCGGAGATCGTCCACGAGCGGGCCGTGCTGCGCCGCCTCGTGGAGGCCGGCACCAAGATCACACAGATGGGATACGCGGCGGACGGCGACGTCGACGAGATCGTCAACCGCGCCCAGGCCGAGATCTACCAGGTCACCGAGCAGCGCACGACCGAGGACTACCTGCCGCTCGGCGACATCATGGAGGGCGCGCTCGACGAGATCGAGGCGATCGGCTCGCGCAGCGGCGAGATGACCGGTGTTCCCACCGGCTTCACCGACCTCGACGCGCTCACCAACGGCCTGCACCCCGGTCAGATGATCATCATCGCCGCGCGTCCGGCCATGGGTAAGTCCACGCTCGCGCTGGACTTCGCGAGGGCCGCGTCCATCAAGCACAACCTGCCCAGCGTCATCTTCTCCCTCGAGATGGGGCGCAACGAGATCGCGATGCGTCTGCTCTCGGCCGAGGCCCGGGTCGCGCTGCACCACATGCGTTCCGGCACCATGACCGACGAGGACTGGACCCGGCTCGCCCGGCGCATGCCGGACGTCTCGCAGGCCCCGCTCTACATCGACGACTCGCCGAACCTGTCGATGATGGAGATCCGCGCCAAGTGCCGCCGTCTGAAGCAGCGCAGCGGTCTCAAGCTCGTCATCATCGACTACCTCCAGCTGATGCAGTCCGGCGGCTCCAAGCGCGCCGAGAGCCGTCAGCAGGAGGTCTCCGACATGTCGCGAAACCTCAAGCTGCTCGCCAAGGAGCTGGAGCTCCCGGTCATCGCGCTGTCCCAGCTGAACCGTGGCCCGGAACAGCGCACGGACAAGAAGCCGATGGTCTCCGACCTCCGAGAGTCCGGCTCGATCGAGCAGGACGCGGACATGGTCATCCTGCTCCACCGCGAGGACGCCTACGAGAAGGAGTCGCCCCGCGCGGGCGAGGCCGACATCATCGTCGGCAAGCACCGTAACGGTCCGACGGCGACCATCACGGTGGCCTTCCAGGGCCACTACTCCCGCTTCGTGGACATGGCGCAGACGTGAGGGGCGGCCCTGCAGGCCCCCAGTCCTGCGGGAGGCTGCTCAGCGCCTCGTCTCGTACCTGGTCGTGACCACGCCGCCGGGAAAGGTCCGCGTCTCCACCAGGTTCAGGTTCACCCAGCTGTCCAGCGCGGTGAAGAACGGCGTCCCGCCGCCCACCAGGACCGGATGGGCGGCGATCACGTACTCGTCGATCAGCCCGGCGCGCATGGCCGCCCCGGCGAGCGTCGCGCCGCCGATGGTCATCGGGCCGCCGGCCTCGGCCTTGAGCCGGGTGATCTCGGCGATCGCGTCGCCGGTGAACAGGCGGGCGTTCCAGCCGACCTCGCCGATCGTCGAGGAGAACACCACCTTCGGCGTGTCCCGCCAGTTCCGGGCGAACGCGATCTCCGCCGGGGTGGCGTCGGGCTGCTCGTCGCCGGTCGGCCAGTAGGAGCTCATCGTCTCCCACAGCTTGCGCCCGTACAGCGACAGGTCACTCGCCTGCTCGTGGTCGAGCCACCACTGGAACAGCTCCGGGCTCGGCGGTCCGCCCCAGCTGATGTCGTCACCGGGCGCGGCGATGTAGCCGTCCAGGGTCAGGTTCATCCCGTAGATCAGTTTCCGCATGACCAGCCTTCCGTCCGTGGTGCCCGGCGTACACACCAGCATGGCGAGGAAAACCCATCGGTGCGCGATCCGGACCGCCGTCAGGCCGCGCGAGATCGGCATGTCACGACCGGCGACCCACGGCCCCTGAGGGAAAGGGTGAGGCGTTCGACGGCGCGGGCGGCGAGGATGAGCGCATGACCTCCTCCTTCGAAGACCTTCTGCCCAGTACCGAGCGCGCCTTGCTGCATCGGATCGCCGTCGCACAGACCGAGGGGCGCTCGCCCTCGTTCGTCGCGGGCGTGATGCGGGGAGGACGGACGGTCTGGTCCGGCTCGCGCAGTTGTGTGGACGGGCACGCCCCGGACGCCGACACGCAGTTCCGCATCGGATCGATCACCAAGGTCTTCACCGCGGTCCTCGTGATGCGGCTGCGGGACGAGGGGCTCATCGGACTCGACGACCCGCTGGAGAAGCATCTGCAGGGCACCGGAGTGGGCGAGGTGACGATCGCTCAACTCCTCTCGCACAGCGCCGGACTCGCCGCCGAGACGCCGTCACCGTGGTGGGAGCGGACGCCCGGGTCGACGAGGCCGGGGCTGGCCGACGTGCTGGGGGAGCAGCCCGTGCTGCACCCGGCCGGTCGGCTGTTCCACTACTCCAACCCCGGCTATACGCTGCTGGGTTCGCTCGTCGAGACGCTTCGCGGAGTGTCCTGGGAGGAGGCGCTGAGGACCGAGATCCTGGAGCCGCTGGGGCTCGGCCGGACGACGGTCCAGCCGGCCGCCCCGCACGCCGGCGGCTGGGCGGTGCATCCGTGGGCCGATGTGATGCTGCCCGAACCGCTGGAGGACCTGGGGATCATGGCGCCCGCCGGGGTGCTCTGGTCGACGGTCGAGGACCTCTGCCGGTTCGCCGCGTTCCTGGCCGAGGGGGACGACCGGGTGCTCTGCCGGACGTCCGTGGCCGAGATGAGGGTGCCCGCGGTGCCGCCGGCGGCCGGTGACGGGGTGTGGGGGTACGGCCTCGGCGTCCAGCTGATGCGCAGCGGCGACCGGACGTTCGTGGGTCACACCGGCTCGCTGCCCGGGTTCGTCGCCGGCCTGTGGGTGGACCCGGACGAGGGCCTGGCCGCGGTGGCGCTCGCGAACGCCACCTCCGGTCCCCTCGCGGCCGCGGTGGCGACCGATCTCGTCCGGATCGTGGCGGAGGCCGAGCCGCGCATCCCGGAGCCCTGGAGGCCCCTTCCTGCGGCCGAGGTGGACGAGGAGCTGCTCGCCCTCACCGGGCCCTGGTACTGGGGCACGTACGCCTTCGGCCTGCGGGTCGGCGCCGGGCGCGCCGTGACCCTGGAGCCGTTGAAGGGTGTCGGGCGTCGGGCGAGCTTCCGGGCGCTTCCGGACGGCGGCTGGATCGGTCTCGACGGCTACTACCAGGGCGAGACCCTGCGGGTGGTGCGGCGCCCGGACGGCTCCGTGAGCCATCTCGACCTGGGTTCCTTCGTCTTCACCCGCGAGCCGTACGAGCCGGGCGACGCCGTCCCCGGCGGTGTGGACGAGGCGGGCTGGCGCGGTCTCTGACCGCCGTTGCGGCGCGCCCGTCCGGGTACGCGGTCACCGCGTACCCGGCGCCTACCCGGCAGCCTCTCGGTGCGCTGTTTCACGTGAAACAGCGCACCTGAAACAGCGCACCGAACAGCGCACCGAGAAACAGCGCACCGTGCAACGCGCCCGCTTCACAGGCTCAGCTTGAATCCCACGTGCGAGGCCTCGAAGCCCAGCCGCTCGTAGAACCGGTGGGCGTCGGTGCGTGTGACGTCGGAGGTCAGCTGCACCAGGCGGCAGCCCTGCTCGCGGGACTCCTCGACGGCCCACTCGATGAGCCGGCTGCCGAGGCCGCTGCCGCGCTCGTCCGCGTGGATGCGGACGCCTTCGATGATCGAGCGGGTGGTCCCCCGGCGGGAGAGCCCGGGAATGACCGTCAGCTGAAGCGTGCCGACGATCCTGTCCGCGCGCACGGCGACGACCACGTGCTGGTGGGGGTCGCCTTCCAGCCGGTCGAAGGCGGCGTTGTAGGGGGCGAGGTCGTCGGGGGACTCCCGCTGGGCGCCGAGCGGGTCGTCGGCGAGCATCGCGACGATGGCGGGCAGGTCCGCACGCCGGGCGGGCCGGATCTCAAGATCGCTCATGGAGGCAGGCTACGCGCCGCCCTCCGGGCTCAGGCCGGAACGCCGAGCCCTTCGAGGACGCGCACGAACGGGGCCAGCTCCGGGTTCGTGGCGGCCTCGTCCAGTGCCTCGCGCAGCGCGGCGTCGTTGGTGGGACGGGCTTCGTCGAGGAGCTTCTGGCCGGCCTCGGTGACATCGGTGTAGATGCCGCGCCGGTCGGTCGCGCAGAGGTAGCGGGTGAGCAGCCCGCGGTCCTCGAGCCGGGTGACGAGCCGGGTGGTCGCGCTCTGGCTGAGCACGACGGCATCGGCGACCTGCTTCATCTGGAGATGGCCGCCGGGCCCGTCGTGCTGGCGGCTGAGGACGTCGAGGAGCGAGTACTCGCGGACACTCAGACCGTGCCGGGACTCCAGGGCCCGCTCGATGTGCGACTCGATCCTGCCGTGCAGCAGGGAGAGGGCGCACCAGCCCTGGGAGAGGGCCGTCAGGGCGGGATCCGTCGCGGTCATGATCTCTCCTCGCTTTCACGGTCTGGCCTGGTCCGGAGCGGCTCCCTACCAGGGTAGAGGATGCGGCGCAAAAGTCGGCGTATGCAAGTAATGCGCGGAGGGCAGCCCCCGCGTCATCCCGCGGCGACCGTCAGCGGAGCGAAGCGGCGGCTCCCGTCGCCCGGCAGATCGGGAAGCGAGCGGATCATGATGGACGTGGTGGCGATCCGCTCAAGTCCGTTCGCCTTCAGCCAGGTCACGAGGCCGGTGTGGCCGGCGTCGACGTCCGTGCGCAGCGGGCGGTCGGTGGCGGCCGCCAGGGAGGTGACCAGCGCCTGTGCCGTGGCCAGGTCGCGGGCGATCAGCGGGCCGACGACATGGGTGTCCATGTTGGGCCAGATCGCGCCGAAGCCGGTGATCTCCCCGTCCTGCTCCGCCACCCGCAGCTGGTCGGCGAAGGCGGGAAGCCGGGTGATCATGTGGGTGCGGTCGGCACCGAAGATCTCGTGGTCGAGGCGCAGGACGTGCTGGAGGTCCTCGGCGGTGGCCGGCCGGACCGCACGCCCGGGTGCGGGCTCGGTCGCGGTGAACCGTCCCTTCAGCATCTCCGAGCGGCCGACCTCCGCGAAGCCCAGCTCCTCGTAGAGCGGCTGCCCGTTCGGCGTGGCGTACAGGCTGAGCGGGGTGTCGCCGGCCTCCGTGAGGACGTGACGCATCAGCCGGCGTCCGACCCCGCGGCGGGCGTGGCGCTCGGCGACCAGGACCATGCCGATCGCGGCGAGGCCGGGTCCGTACGAGGTGACCACGCAGGCCGCGGCCAGCCCCTTGCCGGCCGGGTCGTCGATGCCGTACCCGACACCGGCCGCGAGGAGCAGCCCCCACTTGTGCTCCTCCCGAGCCCATCCGCGGTCCTCGGAGAGGTCGGCGCACGCCAGCAGGTCGTCGGAGGTCAGGCGTCGGATCGGGAGCCGGTCGAGCGGGGTCCGGTCGAGCGGGGAGTGCGAGAGGGGCATGACGATCAGGCTGTCCGACGCCCCGAGGGTGCGTCCACCGGTTTACGAGAACTGGCCTTCGCGCCGAGCCCCGGAGGGCCGGGGAGTACGGCGCGTGACCGGTCCCCGCAGGCGGCGGCCGCGTGCCGTCAGCCCCCAGGGCTTGAGCACGGAGATCGCGGTCATGAAGAGATAGGCCGCCGTGGAGACCACGGGGGCCGCGACGAGGCTGCTGTCCGGAACCCCCGCGGCCGCCGCGTGGGAGATCTCCGGACGGAGCGCGAAGATCGTCGCGGTGGCGGTGGCCACGGTGATCCAGAACTTGATCCAGACCCAGCGATGCCGGGCGAGCCCCCAGGGTGTCCCCAGGGAGAGCACGAGGCCGCTGCCCAGGGTCACCAGGGCGACGGGGGCCAGCAGCCAGTCGGCGAACACCTTCATGGCCCGGTAGGCCGCCTGCGTGAGGGAGAGGTCCTGGGTCGTGTACGCGGTGAGGCCCAGGGCCAGCAGCCCCACGCTGAGGCCGAGCCAGGCCACCGAGACCGCCACATGAACGACGAGGAGGGCCCGCCGCACGGGCCGCCGGAGATGTTTCACGTGAAACACCGTGCCGAACGGCAGCGTTCTGCCGCGTCTGACCGGGGGAGTAACCGGGCGTACTAGCCTGGGCGTACATGACGACCCTTCGCGGCCGGCGGCGGCTGCATCTCTTCGATCTCGACGGCACGCTGATCCGCGGTTCGGCGGCCGCAGTGGAGATCTCCCGCCAGCTCGGGCTGAGCAAGGAGATCGAGAAGCTGGAGCAGGACTTCCTGCTCCGGGGACTCACACCGGACGAGTTCGCCGTGCGGGCACACGCACTCTGGGCGGAACTCACCCCGGAGCACGTGACCGCGGCCTTCGAGGGAGCGCCCTGGCTGGCGGGGATCCAGGAGGTCTGGGCCGAGATCCGCGCCGAAGGCGGCCTCTGCGCGGTGATCTCCCTGTCGCCCGACTTCTTCGTCGAGCGGCTCCTGGAGTGGGGCCTGGACGCCGCTCACGGCTCCCGCTGGCCCGCCGTCCCCTTCACCCGGCCGATCCATCGCCCGGACATCCTCGACGCCTCGGCGAAGGTGCGGATCGCGGGCGAGCTCTGCGCCCGTTTCGGTGTCGAGGCAGCCGACTGCGTGGCGTACGGCGACTCGATGTCGGATGCCGCACTCTTCGCGATCGTCCCCGAGACCGTGGCGGTGAACGCGGACCACCACCTCGTGGACCTCGCTCGGCACCACTACGCGGGCGGCGATCTGCGCGAGGCGTACGCACTGGTCCGAAAGAGCGCAGCCTAGCCGCCCGGGCGGGGCGAATCACCGGGAATCCCACTTTCCGCCCAGGATCCTCCACGGACTGTCATCCTGCGAACACGGAGGCCGACTGCGGGGAGGCAACGACATGACGGATGCTCCGGCTGCGGCCACGGATGCGCCGCCCCGAATACCGATGGACGAACCCGTTTCCGAGCCGGCGGCCACGACGGACGCGCCCTCGACCGACGCGATCCTGATCCGCCGCACCCTGGTGGAGATCGCCCCCGTCGCCGACCGGGTGACCTCGTACTTCTACGCCCTGCTCTTCACGCGCCATCCGGACCTGCGCGCGATGTTCCCCGCCGCCATGGACACCCAGCGGGACCGGCTCCTGAAGGCACTGCTCACAGCGGCCGAGCACCTGGACAACACGCCCGTCCTCACCGACTACCTCCGCAACCTGGGGCGCGGGCACCGGAAGTACGGCACCCGGGCCGAGCACTACCCGGCCGTCGGCGAGGCACTGATCGGGGCCCTGGAGCGGTACGCGGGCAGCGTGTGGGACACGGACACGGAAGCGGCCTGGGTCCGTACGTACACGACGGTCTCGCAGATGATGATCGACGCCGCGGCCGAGAACGAGCAGCACGCGCCCGCCTGGTGGCAGGCCGAGGTCGTCAGCCACGACCTGCGGACGCCCGACGTCGCCGTGATCACGCTCCGCCCCGACCAGCCGTACCCGTTCCTCGCCGGGCAGTACACGACGCTCGAGACGCCGTGGTGGCCGCGGATATGGCGTCACTACTCCTTCGCCTCGGCCCCCAGGCCCGACGGGCTGCTCTCCCTGCACGTCAAGGCGGTGCCCGCGGGCTGGGTGTCCAACGCGCTGGTCCACCGGGCCCGCCCGGGGGACGTGCTGCGGCTCGGCCCGCCCGCCGGGTCGATGACCGTCGACCACTCCACCGACAACGGGCTGCTCTGCCTCGGCGGCGGAACCGGGATCGCGCCGATCAAGGCGCTGGTCGAGGACGTCGCCGAGCACGGGGACCGGCGGCCGGTCGAGGTGTTCTACGGCGCCCGCAGCGGTCATGACCTCTACGACATCGACACGATGATGCGGCTCCAGCAGACCTTCCCGTGGCTCGCCGTCCGCCCGGTCACCGAGAAGGAGGGACGGCTGCCGGACGCCGTGCGCCAGTACGGCCCCTGGGCCGAGTACGACGCCTATCTGTCGGGGCCGCTCGGCATGATCCGCAGTGGCGTCGACGCCCTGAAGGGCGCCGGCATCCCCACCGACCGGATCCGCCACGACTACCTCGGCGAGCTGGTCCCCCAGGCCTCGTAGAGCCCGTCCCTAGCCGAGGTCGGGGGCGTGCATGGCGCGGACGCCCTCGATGTTGCCGTCCAGGTAGTGGCGCAGCGAGAGCGGGACGAGGTGGACGGCGGCGATGCCGACCCGGTTGAAGGGAACCCGGACGATCTCGTACTCGCCCACCGGCTCGTCGACCTCCGGACCGTGCCGCCGCGCGGGGTCCATGGACTCCAGACGGCAGACGAAGAAGTGCTGGACCTTCACCCCGGAGACGCCGCCGTCCACGATGTGCTCGACGGTGTCGACGAAGCAGGGGACCACATCGGTGATCTTGGCGCCGAGCTCCTCGTCGACCTCCCGGTGCAGGGCCTCGACGACGGTCGAGTCGGAGGGCTCGACACCGCCGCCCGGAGTCACCCAGTACGGGTCCATGCCCGGCTTGGTGCGCTTGATGAGGATCAGGTCGTCCCCGTCGAGCAGGATGGCGCGTGCGGTGCGCTTGACCACTGGTCGTTCGGTCATGGGAAGAAAATGGCCCGCCCCCGCTGTCCTGAAACACTCGCTGTCCTCATGCACGCGGTGTCCCGGGACTCACCATTCCCCCGCGGCGCGCAGCAGCCACTCGTGGGCGCGTGCGATGTGCGGCAGGGCGAGCGTGCCCGTGCGGACGACGAGGAAGTACGTGCGCAGCGGCGGCACCGGAGGATCGAGCAGGGCCACGAGCCGTCCGCGCTCCAGGTCCTCCTCGCACAGGTAGCGCGGCAGCACGGCGAGGCCGGCGCCGGAGGCGGCGGACTCCTTCACCGCCCGCAGGTCGGGGGCGATCACGGTCGCGGTGGCGGCCGGCTTGGACTCGAAGACGGCCGCCCAGTAGCGGGCGACGAAGGGCAGCGACTCGTGCACCTCGACCACCGGAAGCTGCTCCAGGACGACGGCGCCCTCGCGGAGCACGTCCGGCGAGAGCCGCGCGGCCCAGCGCGGGGCCGCGACCAGGACGTGCTCCTCGTCGCACAGCGGGGTGGCGGTGAAGAGGCCGCCGCGCGGCCGGGCGGAGGCGACGGCCAGGTCGTGGTGGCCGGCGGCGAGCCCGTCGAGGGTCTCCTCCGCGTTGCCCAGGAGGGACGTGCGGACGGAAAGGCCCTGGGCGATCAGCGGGGTCAGCGCGGGCAGCAGCCGGGCCGAGGTGAACTCGGGCGGCCCCGCGACGTGCAGGGTGCGCAGGCCGTCCCGCTCGTCCGGACCGGACCCGGCGATCTCGACGAGGGCGTCCAGGTGCGGGGCGGCGCGATGGGCGAGCTCGTCGCCGATGGTGGTGGGAGTGACCCCACGGGCCTGTCTGAGGAAGAGCGGACGGCCGAGTTGGCGTTCCAGGGTGCGGATCTGGCTGGTGACCGCCGGCTGGGAGAGACCGAGGAGCGCGGCGGCACGGGTGAAGGAGCCGGCCCGGTGCACCGTGACGAACGTGCGCAGCAGCGTCAGATCCATGTCCGCCCCTCCCGGCCCGTCGGGCGGGCCGTTCGACTCAGGCGGTCCGCGGACGGCGCCTCAGGACCGTCCAACTATAAATAAGTCGATAGGCCGCTGTCGCTACCGTGATTGGACACTGACGCAGAGTCAACTAGCCTTGTTCAGGCGGTTGTCCGCCGAGGAAAACCGCAGGGGGACGGGGGCGCTCCGAGCCATGAGGGGGGAGGTTCGGAGCGCCCCTGCCGTCGCGGCTATCCGGCCCTGATCCGTCGGGCAGGCCCTAGCCGGCGTCCTTGGCGGCCTGGTCGAGCGCCTGCAGCACGTCCGCGATCAGATCCTCCGGGTCCTCCGCGCCCACCGAGAAACGGACGAAGCCCTCGGGCACCGCGTCCCCGCCCCAGCGTCCGCGCCGCTCGGCCGTGGAGCGCACGCCGCCGAAGCTGGTCGCGTCGTCGACCAGGTGCAGCGCGTCCAGGAACCGGTCGGCCCGCTCCCGGTCCGACAGCACGAAGGAGACCACGGAGCCGAAGCACCGCATCTGCCGCGCGGCGACCTCGTGCGAAGGGTCGCCGGGAAGGCCCGGGTAGCGCAGCCCGGTCACGTCGCCGCGGTCGGTGAGCGCCTCGGCGAGGGCGAGCGCGGTGGCGCACTGGCGGTCGAGCCGCAACTGGAGGGTGGCCAGGGACCGATGGGCGAGCCAGGCCTCCATGGGGCCGGGGATGGCACCGACGATCTTGCGCCAGCGCCGCACCTCGGCGGCCCGTTCGGGATCGCGGCAGCTGACGTGCCCGAGCAGGATGTCGCCGTGCCCGGTCATGCCCTTGGTGTCGCTGGCCACGGAGAAGTCGGCGCCCAGCTCCAGCGGCCGCTGGCCGAGCGGAGTGGCCAGGGTGTTGTCGACGGCGACGAGTGCCCCGGCCTCGTGGGCCGCGGCCACCATGCGGCGCACGTCGCACACGTCGAGCCCGGGATTGGACGGGGTCTCCAGCCACAGCAGCTTCGCCCCCGCCAGGACGGACAGCTGGGCGTCGCCGCCGGTCGGCGCGGTGCGGACCTCGATTCCGTACGCCCGCAGCTGCTCGTGCAGCAGGGGCAGGGCCTGGTAGCCGTCGGAGGGGAGGACGACGGCGTCGCCGGACCTGAGCTGGGAGAGGAGGACGGCGGAGATGGCGGCCATGCCGGAGGCGAAGACGAGCGTCTCCACGCCGCTCTCCCCCGGTGCCTCCAGCGCGCCGATGGCCCGTTCCAGGTGGGTCCAGGTCGGGTTCTCGTCGCGGCCGTAGGTGTACGGACCGGTCGGCTCCCCGGGCAGGTGGAAGTGGGCCGCGAAGACCGGTCCCGGCAGGGTCGGCTCGTACTTCACGGGCTCGGGCAGCCCGGCCCGTACCGCCCGCGTGCCCTCGCCGAGGGCGCCGGCGCCGGGCTGACCGCTCACGCCGTCCGCCCCGCTCACGCCGTTCCTCCCGGGCACGCCGTCCGCCCCGGTCCCGCCGTTCGTCCCGCTCATGCCGTCCGCTCCTCCACCGGGTCCGTGACCGCGACGGCGACCGCGTCGCGTATCGCCGCGAGCAGGCCCTCGCTCGCCGTCTCCACCATCTCCAGGCACTCCTCGAAGTGGTCACGGCCACCGTAATAGGGGTCCGGGACGTCGAGGTCGGGGCCCGCCGCGGGGTCGTAGGAGCGCAGCAGCCGGATCTTGGCGGCGTCCTCGGGCGTGGGGGCGAGCCGCCGTAGCTCCCGGGCGTGGCCCTGGTCGAGGGCGATCACCAGGTCGAGCGCGGGGAACCAGGAGGCGCGGAACTGCCGGGCGGTGTGCCCGGACTCGTAGCCGTTGTCGTCGAGGACGGCGACCGTGCGCGGGTCGGCGCCGTCCCCCTCGTGCCAGCCTCCGGTACCGGCGCTGTCCACCTCCACCACGCCCGCCAGGCCGGCCTCCGTCACACGGGCGCGGAAGACGTGTTCGGCCATCGGGGAGCGGCAGATGTTGCCCGTGCAGACGAAACAGACGCGGTAGGTCATGGCCGGTCCTCAGTCGTTGTCGGGCAGGACGACGTTCAGCGCCCACGAGACGACGGAGATGATCAGGCCGCCGAGCACGGCGGTCCAGAAGCCTTCGACGTGGAAGCTGAGGTCGAGCTGGTCGGCCAGCCAGGACGTCAGCAGCAGCATGAGCGCGTTGACGACCAGGGTGATCAGACCGAGGGTCAGGATGAAGAGCGGAAACGTGAGGAGCTTGACGACTGGCTTCACCAGCCAGTTCACCAGGCCGAAAACCAGGGCGACCAGGATCAGGGTCCAGGCCTTCCTGGCGGTGCTGTCACCGGTCAGCGTGATGTCCTGCAGCAGCCAGATGGCCACGGCGAGAGCACCCGCGTTCGCGAGCGTCTTGACGACGAAATTCTTCATGTGTCTGATCGTGGCAGACATGATCCGGCCAAGGCAGGGGCGTACAACGATGAAGGCATTCCGACTGGACGAGCTGGAGGCGGAGCGCGCCGCGAACGACGGCGCCTACCTCCAGTTCCTGCGCGAGCGCAACATGTCGGTGGGTCTGTACGCACTCGACGCGGGGCAGCTCGACCCGCAGCAGCCGCACGGGCAGGACGAGGTGTACTTCGTGGTGAGCGGCCGGGCCGACATCACGGTCGGGACGGAGACGACGCAGGTGGCGCGGGGCAGTGTGGTGTACGTGCCGGCCGGCGTCCCGCACAAGTTCCACCGCATCACCGAGGACCTGCGGGTCATGGTGGTCTTCTCGCCGCCGGAGGCCTGACCCCGCCAAGGGTTCCGAGCCCTGACCCCTTAGGGGTCGGATCAGGGAAGAGCAGGGGCCCGGAGGGCCCCGCGGGCCCCGGGTGCGCCCCTAGCATCGAAGGTGTCCGGCGCAGAGCGCGACGGCGAGCCGTTCGGAGATGAGGTAAGCGCAATGGCGGTGAAGGAGATTCTCGCGGGGATGCCGTGGTGGGTGAAGTGGATCGCCATACCGGTCATCGCTCTGGTCGTCTTCGGCGGTCTGATCACCAGCGTCCTGACCTTCGTGGTCGGCCTGCTGTTCAAGCTGCTGGTGTTCGTGGCGCTGGTGGCCGGTCTGATCTACGTCGTCAGGAAGTTCACGTCCTCGTCGACCTCCCGGCGCGAGGACTGGTAGCACAAGTTACCCGACGGTATGAGGTGCCCTCGGGCGATTAGCCCGGCCGAGGGAACGCGCAGGTCGAAACCCGGTGTGGCCCCGGGACCTGCCATTAGAGTGGAAATCTCTGCCGCCCCGGGAACCACAGGCGTAGACCTCCGCAACGACGCGTGATCGTGTCTGCCCCGGACGGGTCCGCCACCGGACCCGCCGGTCCCAGGCCGCGGCGGGCGCGCGGGGGCGGCCCCCGCGGGCGGGTGCGACGCACTCGTCGACACGCCTGGGGGTGACCTTTGGCCACTGCTTCGCAGCCCGCTGCTCCTACTCTGATCGGTTCCGTGCAGCGGGCGCTGAGACTCCTGGAGGCCGTGGGCTCCCACGAGGACGGTGCTCCCGCCAAGCAGCTCGCGCGCGAGGCGGGACTTCCGCTTCCCACCGCGTACCACCTGCTCCGCACCCTGACGCACGAGGGCTATCTGCGCCGAGAGAAGGGCGTGTTCGTCTTCGGTGACGCCGCCGGCAGGCTGGTCGGCGGCGGAGTTCTGCAGAATCGTCGCACCAAGATCGAAGACTCTCTCGCCCACTGGCGGGACGCCATCGGAGTCCCCGTCTACTTCGCCATCTACCGCGAGGGCGAGATCGAGCTCGTCGCCGTCGCCGACACCCCCGCGGCCCCCGCCGTCGAGGAGTGGGCCGACTTCCGGGAGACCGGTCACGCGCACGCCATCGGGCAGTGCCTGCTGAGTCAACTGGATCTGAAGGCTCGTCAAGACCACCTCGACCGCCACCCGGTGGAATCCATCACCCCGTATACGGTGCGTAACCGCCGGTCCCTTTTGAACCGTTTGGGCAGTATGGGGCGAATGGAACCCCTGGTGGAGCGTCAGGAATATGCGCTCGGCACGGTCTGCGCGGCCATTCCCATCACCGCGGGGTCCACGGCGGCCGCGATGGCGATTTCCCTCCCTCTTCACCAGGAAGAACGATTGCTACCCGCTATCGGTCGGCTACAGAATGAGATCGGACGGCTCTTCAGTTCGCTCGCGTTCTCTATCAGTATCTGAAAAATCACTCCTTGTGATCTGCTAGCGCGTACAGCACGATGGCGTCAAGAGGGCCATGGGGGATCATTCCTGGCCGTTTCGACCACAGCTTTCAGCAGCGTGTTTACACAACTGCTCCATCTACTGCGGGGTACATGATGCGAGAGACGGTTCAGGCCGAGGTCCTGATGAGCTTCCTCGTCTCCGAGGAGCTCTCCTTCCGGATCCCGGTGGAACTGCGATACGAGACCCGCGACCCCTATGCGGTGCGGATGACGTTCCACCTCCCCGGAGACGCGCCCGTGACCTGGGCCTTCGGGCGCGAGCTGCTGCTCGACGGGATCAACCGTCCCAGCGGGGACGGCGACGTGCACATCGCGCCGACCGACCCCGAGGGGCTCTCCGACGTGATGATCCGTCTTCAGGTCGGCGGCGACCGCGCCCTGTTCCGCGCGAGCGCACCGCCGCTCGTCGCCTTCCTCGACCGTACGGACAAGCTGGTCCCGCTCGGTCAGGAGGAGACGTGGGGCGACTTCGAGGACAGCCTGGAGGCGGCCCTCGGCCGCATCCTGGCGGAGGAGAACGCGGGTTGACCCACGAGGGATGACCGCCGGGCCTACTTGGCCCGGCGCCGCCGTCCGCCGCCACCGGCCCGCGCCGGGCGCTGTCCGCCGGCTCCCGGGCCGGGCCGGTCCGCCGAAACCACCAGTGCCGCAAGGCCGGTGGTGATCGGCACCGAGGCGACCAGACCGATCGAGCCGACCAGCGTCCGGACGATCTCCTCGGCCACCAGCTCGCTGTTGGCGACCGTCCCGACGCTGCTCTGCGCGATCGAGAACAGCAGCAACAGCGGCAGTGACGCGCCCGCGTAGGCCAGGACCAGCGTGTTCACCACCGAGGCGATGTGGTCGCGACCGATCCGGATCGCCGACCGGTAGAGCCGTCGGGGGCCCATCGTGGGGTCGGCCTGGTGGAGTTCCCAGACCGCCGAGGTCTGCGTCACCGTCACGTCGTCGAGCACGCCCAGCGAGCCGATGATGATTCCGGCGAGCAGCAGACCGGACATGTCGATGTCCGGGTACAGGCCGTGGATGAGGCCCGTGTTGTCGTCCGTGTTGCCGCTGAGCGAGGCCCAGTCGATGAAGAGCGAGCCGAGCAGACCGATCAGCAGCAGCGAGACCAGCGTGCCCAGCACCGCGACCGAGGTGCGGGCCGACAGGCCGTGGCACAGGTAGAGCGCGATCAGCATGATCGCGCTCGATCCGACGATGGCGACCAGGAGCGGATTCGATCCCTGGATGATCGCCGGCAGGATGAACAGGGTCAGCACCACGAAGCTCGCCGCCAGCGCGATCAGCGCCATCACGCCGCGCATCCGGCCGACGACCACGACGGCGAGCGCGAAGATGCCGGCGAGCACGATGATCGGCAGCTTCCGGTTTACGTCGGTGACGGAGTACTGCAGGTCGCGCGGCGCGTCGGGGGCGTACGCCACCACCACGCCCTGCCCCTCGTGGAGTTGCCGCGGCGCGTCCGGCTGCACGATCTCGGTGAACCGACGGCCCTTGTCCTGACCGGTGGTGACCTCGACGGTCGCCTTCTCGCACTGCCCCTGCTGGGCGTTGACCGCCTCGCGCCCCTGCGGGGTGGTGGTGTCGCCGGTCGGTGGGACCTGGGCGGCGTTCACGTCCTTGCAGTCGACCCGCTCGACGGAGACGACCTTGCCCTGCTCGGTCTGCCGGTCGAAGCCGACGCCCGTGCGCTCGTGCCCGGGAGCGCCGCCCGGCCACAGCACCACGAGGCCGACGACGACGGCGGTGGCGAAGGGGATGAGCACCGCGGCGATGACCTTCCGCAGGTGCCGGGAGACGGGTGCGGCGGGGCCGTGGCCGTGCGCATGGCTGTGCCCGTGGCCGTGCCCGTCGCCGTGGGGTTCGTGGGGCTGCTGCGTTGACGTCACCGACCGATCATCGCAAGAACGTGGAGGCCCCCACTGTTCAGCACGCCAGGGATGACGCTAGCGTTGTGACACCTTTGCACACGCGGGAGCTCGGAGCACCGGGCTGAGAGGGCGCTGATCACCGTACGCGCGTACCGATGTACGTACGGGAGGAGGCTGCGCCGACCGCCGAACCTGTTACCGGGTAATGCCGGCGTAGGGAGATTCGGTCTCATGACCATTCAGGATGCACGCACGCCTGCCTCCGACCAGGACCAGAGCGGCCCGGAGGAGCGCACGCCGGGCTGGCACAAGGGCTACGTCGAGGGTTCCCGCCCCGACATCCGGGTGCCCGTCCGCCAGGTGCACCTCACCAACGGCAAGGACGTGACGCTGTACGACACGTCCGGTCCGTACACCGACCCGACCATCGACACCGACGTGCGGCGCGGCCTGCCGCCGCTGCGCGAGAACTGGATCATCGCGCGCGGTGACACGGAGGAGTACCCGGGCCGTCCGGTCCGGCCCGAGGACGACGGCATCAAGCACACCTCGCCGCGCGGCGGCGGGCTGAGGAACCTCGACGCCGTCTTCCCCGGCCGCCCGCGGCTGCCCCGCCGGGGCCGCGACGGCCAGGCGGTGACGCAGCTCGCGTACGCCCGCCGGGGCGAGATCACCCCGGAGATGGAGTACGTCGCGATCCGCGAGAACGTCTCCCCCGAGGTCGTACGGGAGGAGATCGCGGCGGGCCGCGCGGTCCTGCCGGCGAACGTCAACCACCCGGAGATCGAGCCGATGATCATCGGCAAGCGGTTCCTGGTGAAGGTCAACGCCAACATCGGCAACTCGGCGGTCACCTCCTCCATCGAGGAGGAGGTGGAGAAGATGACGTGGGCGACCAAGTGGGGCGCCGACACGGTCATGGACCTCTCCACCGGCCGCAACATCCACACCACCCGCGAGTGGGTGCTGCGCAACTCCCCCGTGCCGATCGGCACCGTGCCGCTCTACCAGGCCCTGGAGAAGGTCGACGGCAAGGCCGAGGAGCTGACCTGGGAGATCTACAAGGACACGGTCATCGAGCAGGCCGAGCAGGGCGTCGACTACATGACGGTGCACGCCGGCGTGCTGCTGCCGTACGTGCCGCTGACCGCCCGCCGCAAGACCGGCATCGTCTCGCGCGGCGGCTCGATCATGGCCGCCTGGTGCCTCGCGCACCACAAGGAGAACTTCCTCTACACGAACTTCGAGGAGCTCTGCGAGATCCTCGCGGCGTACGACGTCACGTACTCGCTCGGCGACGGCCTGCGGCCCGGTTCGATCGCGGACGCCAACGACGCGGCGCAGTTCGCCGAGCTGAAGACCCTGGGCGAGCTCAACACGATCGCCAAGCGCCACAACGTGCAGACGATGATCGAGGGCCCGGGCCACGTCCCGATGCACAAGATCAAGGAGAACATCGACCTCCAGCAGGAGATCTGCGAGGAGGCGCCGTTCTACACGCTCGGCCCGCTGACCACGGACGTCGCTCCCGCGTACGACCACATCACCTCGGGCATCGGCGCGGCGATGATCGCCTGGTGGGGCACGGCGATGCTCTGCTACGTCACGCCCAAGGAGCACCTGGGCCTGCCGAACAAGGACGACGTGAAGACCGGCGTCATCACCTACAAGATCGCGGCGCACGCGGCGGACCTGGCCAAGGGTCACCCGGGTGCGCAGGAGTGGGACGACGCGCTGTCCGACGCGCGCTTCGAGTTCCGCTGGGAGGACCAGTTCAACCTGGCCATGGACCCGGACACGGCTCGTGAGTTCCACGACGAGACGCTTCCGGCGGAGCCTGCGAAGACGGCGCACTTCTGCTCGATGTGCGGCCCGAAGTTCTGCTCGATGAAGATCTCCCAGGACATCCGCCGGGAGCACGGCGGTGACCTGAAGGCGGACGAGATCGAGGCGGGCATGGCCGCGAAGTCGGCCGAGTTCGCCGCCGCCGGGAACCGGGTCTACCTGCCGATGGCGGAGTAGCCGGGACCCGTCCCGTACGTGCCGGCCCGCGAGACTCGGGGGAGTCGCGGGCCGGTGCCTCACTCCGGCCGGTGATCCGGCGGGCCGAAGTCCGGGCTGGTGAAGTCGGGGCTCGAGTAGGTCGGGCGGGGTGAAGGGGTGCCCTCGGCCGGGCTGGTGAAGTCCGGGCCGCTGTAGCCGACCTTGGGTATGCGGCCGGCCGGCGGCGGGGACTGCCGGGGGAGCGCCGGAGCCGTGGCGGCCCCGGCGGGCGCGGCGGCCAGCGCCTCGCGCAGGAAGGGCAGTACGCCGCGCTCCAGGAGCGCCTGGCGCCAGGCGTCCCTGGCGCGTGACAACTCGTCGTCGGGGGTTCCGGCCGGGACCTCCGTGGCGCCGTTGCGCAGAGCGGTGACGAGGAGTCCGGCCGCTGCCCAGAGCAGGCCGGCCGCGGCGACGGCGCCGAAGAACAGGCCCGCGGTGAGCAGGGTGTCGGCGAAGGCCGGGGCCGGGTCGAGCATCTTCAGGACGGCGCCGACGAGGAGGACGACGACCGCGGCGGTGCCCGCGAGGAGCGGTGCGAGGACGGTCACGACGGCGACGACGCCCGCGCCGTCCGTGTCGGCCGGCCCCTCGCCCGTGCCGCTTCGGGTGCCGCTTCCCGTACCGCTTCCGCTTGCGCCGCCCGTGCCCCGCGCCGCACCGCGGACCTGCTCGCGGACCTTCACGAAGTGGTCGTACTCGGTCGCGGCCGCCGTGGTGATGAGCGCGGTCGCGTTCAGGGCCATCGCACGCAGCTGGGCGGTGCTGAGCCGGGTCCCGGCCTCGGCGAGATCCGGGTGGTCGTGCGCGTTGCGCAGTGCCTCGTCGACGACCCGCTCGTACTCGGCGCGGTCCTCGGTCAGCAGGTGCGGAGCCACGTTCATGTGCATCCCCCGATGCTCCGTAGGGGCCGGAACCGGCCGTGCTCGACGGCGGATCAGGCGGAAACGGAGGAGAGCCTGCTACGGATGAGCCGATGGTAGGGCGGTTACGGCACGCGGTGACAGGGTGTTCCCGGAAATCGCCTTCCCCGGATGCGGAGGGTTATGCGTCAGGCGGGCAGCGGGAGTTGGACGACCAGCAGCTTTCCGGCCATGGTCACTCCGCCGTCCATCGCGATGGCGAGACCGTCCGCGTAGACGTGCGGGCCGTCGACGACCGGGCGCTCGCCCTCCTCGCCGTCCTCCGTGCCGACCTGGCCGAGAAGGTACGGGATGGGGCTGTGGCCGTGGACGATCCGGCTGCCGCCGTAGGTGCCGAGCAGCTCCCGCACCGCCTGCGGGCCGGCGGCCTCGTCGCGGAACGCGAAGCGCTTGGTGAACTTCCGGAACAGGTCCCAGACCTCGTCCGCGTCGTTCCGGTTGAGGATCTCGTGGACCTTGTCGTTGACGTCCTCGATGGTGTCGCCGTACTCCAGATACGCCGTGGTGTCCGAGTGCAGGAGCAGGTGGCCGTCCTGCTCGACGACGGCGTCGAGCCGGGACATCCACTGGAGGTGGACGTCCTGGAGGCGGTCCATGTCCTGCTTCTGGCCGCCGTTGAGCAGCCAGGCGGCCTGGAAGGTGGCGGTGCCGGCGCCGGAGCTGACCGGCGTGTCGCCGAAGCGCTTGGCGCCGATCAGGAGCAGTTCGTGGTTGCCCATGAGGGCCTTGCAGTAGCCGCCGGCGGCGGCGGCCTCGGCGGACAGGCGCATCACGAGGTCGATCACGCCGATGCCGTCGGGGCCGCGGTCGGTGAAGTCGCCGAGGAACCACAGGCGGGCGTTGCCGGCGGCCCAGCCGCCGTTCTCGTCGATGAGGCCCTGGGCGCGCAGCGCCTCCAGGAGCTCGTCGAGGTAGCCGTGCACGTCGCCGACGACGTAGAGCGGGCCGGGGCCGTCGCCCAGCGCGGGGGCCGGGGCCGGCTGGGGCACCGGCGTGACGTGGACCTGGACGGTGTCGCCCCGGTTGATGATCGGCAGGTCGCGCTCGGTCGGCGTGTACCCCTCGGGCGGCTCGTCGTCGGGGAACGCGTTGCCGGGGTGGCCCGGGGCGAGCGAGCCCAGGTGGAGCGTCGCGTCGGCCGGAGCGGCCGCGGGCACGGGAGCGGCGGGAGCGGCCGGAGCCGCTGGAGCGGCCACCGGGCCGGAGGCGGGAGCAGGAGCGGGCGCAGGCGCGGCCGCGGCGGGAGGCGTGGGTACGTCGGCCGGGAACGGCTCGGCCGCGTGCCCCTGGACGGGCACACGGGCGTACGGAGGTACACGGAAGTCACGCAACGTCGCCGTGCGCACCACGGGTTCCTGCCCGGCCCCCTGTGTCATCGACCCCTCCACCACCGTCGCGATGCCCTGCACATCGCGGACCGGCCTGGTCGTGGTGGTCCGCGGTGTCGTCCGCCCATCATAGGAATGAGGGTCCTCCTGTGTGACGCACCAGGGGTGGTGAATCCGGGTCCACTCCGGGTTCACCGGTTGTTTCGCCCGAATTGGGAAGGTCTAGGCCAGGGAACGGGCAGGGCCGCCCGAAGGTTTGGCCCTGCCCGTTGCCAGAGGTGCGGCCCCCGCCCCGCACCTCTCGTCCCCCTGTGGTCCGTCCTTCGCGGTCCCTGTTCCCGGGTTCAGTCCTTCGAGGGAGAGCGTGGCGGGCTCACCGTCGTCCGTGGCGAGCGTCGCTGCGAGGAGGTGCGGACGATCAGCTCCGTCGGTATCACCTGCTCGACCGGGCCGTCCGTCTCGATCCCCTCGATGGCGTCGATGAGGAGCTGGACGACGGCGGTGCCGATCCGGCGCGGCTTGAGCGAGAGCGTCGTGATGGGCGGTTCGGTGTTGGCGTAGACGGTCGACTCGCTGCAGCAGACGAGCAGCAGGTCGTCGGGCACCCGCAGCCCGTAGCGGCGGGCCGCCGCGAGCAGGTCGGTGCCGTTGGGGTCGAAGAGCCCGTACACGGCGTCGGGCCGGTCGGGCCGGGCGAGCAGCCGGTCGGCGGCGACGGCGCCCGCACAGGGGTCGTGCGCGGGGTAGGCCTCGTAGACGGGGTCCTGGCCGACCCGTTCGCACCAGTTGAGGTACGCGGTGGTGGAGAGCCGGGTGTAGGTGTCGGTGGTGGTTCCGGTGAGCAGGCCGATCCGGCGGGCGCCGGCGGCGGCGAGGTGGTCGAGCAGGTCGAGGACGGCTGCCTCGTGGTCGTTGTCGACCCAGGCGGTGACCGGGAGGGTGCCGGCGGGGCGGCCGTCGGAGACGACGGGCAGCCCCTGCCGGACCAGCTCGGTGACGACAGGGTCGTGGTCGGAGGGATCGATGACGACGGTTCCGTCGAGGGCGACGTTGGACCAGACGTCGTGTCGGGAGGTGGCGGGCAGGATGACGAGGGCGTAGCCGCGGGCGAGCGCGGCGGACGTCGCGGCCCTCGCCATCTCCGCGAAGTACGCGAATTCGGTGAAGGTGAAAGGTTCATCCCCGTACGTCGTCACGGTCAGGCCGATGAGGCCCGACTTGCCGGTACGGAGGGTGCGGGCTGCCGCGGACGGGCGGTAGCCCAGTCTGTCTGCGACCTCGCGGACGTGACGGCGGGTGGCGTCCGGGAGCCGGCCCTTGCCGTTGAGCGCGTCGGAGACAGTCGTGATGGAGACTCCGGCGGCGGCGGCCACGTCCCGGATGCCCGCTCGGCCCTGCCGGCTTCCCCGGGTCTGTGCCCGGCTCACCTGGTGCTTCCCTGCTGCTGTCATGGCGAGCCGATAGTAGGGCGATGGGGGCGGGTTGAGCCGGTCGCATATGCAGACATTGACAGGCACGTTTCTGCATGATCGACATCAAGGAAATGCCTTGGAACCAAAGGAAGTTCAGGTCAGAGCCATGAGGCCTGTGGTCCTCGTTGCCCGTGCGCCTGGTGAGGGTGCGAGGTCTCGAAGAGGTCTCAACTCACCTCTACGGGCGATGCGCGCCACGGCGCTCGCCACCGGCGCGCGCCACCCCTGGGCGCGCTCCCCCTGTGTCGGGTGCCGTTCGCGGCCCATTTGTCCACAGCCCATTCGCAGGCGGGCCGAATCCTCATAAGGTGAGGAGTATTGGTGGTACGGAAGGTCGAGGAGGACACAGAGTGAGCGAGACCAGCGGGACCAGCGGGACGAGCGCGTCGGGCCCCAGGCTGCGCGCCGTGCTGGACGGCGTCCCCACCTACAAGCCGGGCAAGCCGGCCGCCGCGGGCGGACCGGTCGCCTTCAAGCTGTCCTCCAACGAGAATCCCTATCCGCCGCTGCCGGGCGTGATGGAGCGCGTGCTGGCCGCCGGCGCGAACTTCAACCGCTACCCGGACATGGCCTGCACGGGCCTGATGGAGGAGCTCGCCGACCGCTTCGGCGTGCCCGTCTCCCACCTGGCCACCGGCACCGGCTCGGTCGGCGTGGCGCAGTCCCTGCTCCAGGCCACCTCCGGCCCGGGCGACGAGGTGATCTACGCCTGGCGTTCCTTCGAGGCGTACCCGATCATCACGCAGATCAGCGGGGCCACCTCGGTGCAGGTGCCGCTGACCGACGGCGAGGTGCACGACCTCGACGCGATGGCGGCGGCGATCACCGACCGGACCCGGCTGATCTTCGTCTGCAACCCGAACAACCCCACGGGCACGGCGGTGCGCCGCGCGGAGCTGGAGCGCTTCCTGGACCGGGTGCCCTCCGACGTCCTCGTGGTGATCGACGAGGCGTACCGGGAGTTCGTCCGCGACACCGAGATCCCGGACGGCATCGAGCTCTACCGCGACCGGCCGAACGTGGCGGTGCTGCGCACCTTCTCGAAGGCGTACGGCCTGGCCGGCCTGCGGGTGGGCTTCGCGGTCGCCCACGAGCCGGTGGCGGCCGCGCTGCGCAAGACGGCGGTGCCGTTCGGCGTGAGCCAGCTCGCGCAGGACGCGGCGGTGGCCTCGCTGCGGGCGGAGGACGAGCTGCTCGGGCGGGTCGGATCGCTGGTGGCCGAGCGCGAGCGGGTCCATGCGGGGCTCGTGGCCCAGGGCTGGACCGTGCCGGACACCCAGGCGAACTTCGTCTGGCTGCGGCTCGGCGAGCGGACCATGGACTTCGCGGCGGAGTGCGAGCGGCACGGCGTGGTGGTGCGGCCGTTCGCGGGGGAGGGCGTCCGCGTCACGATCGGTGAGTGCGAGGCGAACGACCTGTTCCTGAAGGCGGCGGAGGGCTTCCGCAAGGACGCCTAGTCCGTCAGGTCGGTCTCGGACGGGCTGACGGGGCGCGTCGTCGGACGGTCCCGTCAGTCGACGAGTTCCACGCGGATCGGGTCGCCGTCCCTGACGGTGGCGAGGATCCTCGGGTCGCCGTCCAGCGTGCCCAGGATGTTGCACGGGCTCGCGAGCCGCGGCTCGTCCCCGCGCGAGATGGGCGTCGGGCCGTAGGGAAGGGCGAGCGCGTCGCCCTCCGTCCAGAAGGCCACCGTGCCCGGCGCGACGACCTGCCGGGCGTCGGGCTCGACGGGGACGGAGACCGGAGTGTCGAAGTAGACCTCCTCGCCCCAGGTCCGGGCGGTGGAGGAGATCGGGAGAACCCCCGCGAGCGCCTTGCTCGTGGGGGTTTCGTCGATGGTGGCCGTGGTGTGGCCGGCGGGCCAGGAGAGACGTATCCGAAGGGTCATGGCCCGGATTCAACAATATGTTGAAGGTCTTGGGAAGGGGTGACCTTCGGTACAGGCACCCCCCCTATGCCTACGGATTTCGTATGAGCAATAATGCTTGTGAATGTGAACGCGTTCACAAGCGTGTCACCTTCCTCCCGTAATGGGTGGGATCAAAGGGGCAGACTGCCGATGTGACCACGGCGATGTAAGGAGAGACGACGTGGATCTAGCGTTGGCGCCGGAGACTCTGGCGCGCTGGCAGTTCGGTATCACGACCGTCTACCACTTCCTGTTCGTTCCGCTGACGATCTCCCTTGCGGCCCTCACCGCCGGTCTCCAGACGGCGTGGGTGCGCACGGAGAAGGAGAAGTACCTCAGGGCGACCAAGTTCTGGGGCAAGCTCTTCCTGATCAACATCGCCATGGGTGTCGTCACCGGCATCGTGCAGGAGTTCCAGTTCGGCATGAACTGGTCCGACTACTCCCGGTTCGTCGGTGACATCTTCGGAGCGCCCCTGGCCTTCGAGGCGCTGATCGCGTTCTTCTTCGAGTCGACCTTCATCGGCCTGTGGATCTTCGGCTGGGACAAGCTGCCGAAGAAGATCCACCTCGCCTGCATCTGGATGGTCTCGGTCGGCACCATCCTGTCCGCGTACTTCATCCTGGCGGCCAACTCGTGGATGCAGCACCCGGTCGGCTACCGGATCAACGCCGAGCGGGGCCGGGCCGAGCTCACGGACTTCTGGCACGTCCTCACGCAGAACACCGCGCTCACCCAGTTCTTCCACACCATGACCGCGGCCTTCCTGGTCGGCGGCGCCTTCATGGTCGGCATCTCGGCCTTCCACCTGGCCCGCAAGAAGCACATCCCGGTCATGCGGACCTCGCTGCGGCTCGGCCTGATCACCCTGATCATCGCCGGCCTCGGCACCGCGATCAGCGGTGACCTGCTCGGCAAGGTCATGTTCAAGCAGCAGCCCATGAAGATGGCCGCGGCCGAGGCGCTGTGGGACGGCGAGGCACCGGCCCCCTTCTCCGTCTTCGCCTACGGCGACGTCGAGAAGGGCCACAACAAGGTCGCCATAGAGATCCCGGGCCTGCTGTCCTTCCTCGCGAACGACGACTTCGACTCGTACGTGCCCGGCATCAACGACGTCAACAAGGCGGAGCAGGAGAGGTTCGGGCCCGGCGACTACCGGCCCAACATCCCGGTCGCCTACTGGGGCTTCCGCTGGATGATCGGCTTCGGCATGGCCTCGCTGGCCATCGGCGTCGTCGGGCTCTGGCTGACCCGCAAGAAGTTCATGCTGGCGCCGGGGCTGCGGACCGGTGAGGACGAAGTGCCGCATCTGGTCCTGTTCAAGCGGAAGGCGCTCAGCCCCCGCCTGGGCCGGTGGTACTGGATCGTCGCCCTCTGGACCATGGCCTTCCCGCTGATCGCCAACTCCTGGGGCTGGATCTTCACCGAGATGGGCCGGCAGCCGTGGGTCGTCTACGGCGTGCTGCGCACCCGTGACGCCGTCTCCCCCGGTGTGTCCCCGGGCGAGGTGCTGACCTCGATGATCGTCTTCACGCTGCTCTACGCCGTCCTCGCCGTGATCGAGGTCAGGCTGCTCGTCAAGTACGTGAAGGCCGGCCCGCCCGAGCTCACCGAGGACGACCTCAACCCGCCCACCCGGATCGGCGGGGACCGCGACGCCGACCGCCCCATGGCCTTCTCGTACTGAGGCTCAGGAGATCGAGGCATGGAACTCCACGACGTCTGGTTCGTACTCATCGCCGTCCTCTGGATCGGCTACTTCTTCCTCGAAGGCTTCGACTTCGGGGTCGGCGTCCTCACCAAGCTGCTCGCCCGCGACCGGTCCGAGAAGCGGGTGCTCATCAACACCATCGGCCCGGTCTGGGACGGCAACGAGGTGTGGCTGCTCACGGCGGGCGGCGCGACCTTCGCCGCCTTCCCCGAGTGGTACGCGACGCTCTTCTCCGGCTTCTACCTGCCGCTGCTGATCATCCTGGTCTGCCTGATCGTCCGCGGTGTCGCCTTCGAGTACCGGGCGAAGCGGCCCGAGGAGAACTGGCAGCGCAACTGGGAGCAGGCCATCTTCTGGACCTCCCTCGTCCCCGCGTTCCTGTGGGGTGTGGCCTTCGGCAACATCGTGCGCGGTGTGAAGATCGACCGGGAGATGGAGTACGTCGGCAGCCTCTGGGACCTGCTCAACCCGTACGCCCTCCTCGGCGGACTGGTCACGCTGACCCTCTTCACCTTCCACGGCGCGGTGTTCGCGGCGCTCAAGACGGTCGGGGACATCCGCGTCCGGGCACGTTCGCTCGCGCTCCGCCTGGGGATCGTCACGGCGGTGCTCGCGCTCGTCTTCCTCGTCTGGACCCAGGCGGACAAGGGTGACAGCTGGAGCCTGGCCGCGATGGTGGTCGCCGCGGTGGCGCTGGTCGGCGCGATCGGTGCGATCCGGATCGGGCGCGAGGGCTGGTCGTTCGCGCTCTCGGGCGTCACGATCGCCGCCGCGGTGGCGATGCTCTTCCTGACGCTCTTCCCGAACGTCATGCCCTCCACGCTGAACCCTGAGTGGAGCCTGACGGTGACCAACGCCTCGTCGAGCCCGTACACGCTCAAGATCATGACGTGGTGTGCCGCCGTCGCGACCCCGCTGGTGCTGCTCTACCAGAGCTGGACCTACTGGGTGTTCCGTAAGCGGATCGGGACCCAGCACATCGCGGAAGCGGCCCACTAGCCGCCCCTCAGCAGGGGAGCATGTTTCACGTGAAACCGATCGATCCACGACTGCTGCGCTACGCCGGGGCCACCCGCTTCTTCCTCCTGGCGGTGGTCGGCCTCGGCCTCGTCGGAGCGGCACTGATCGTCGCCCAGGCGATGCTCATCGCCGAGGTGGTGGTCGGGGCCTTCCAGAAGGATCTGTCGGTTTCCGGGCTCACCACGCCCCTGCTGCTGCTCGCCGCGGTGGCGGTGGGCCGGGGGCTGGTCTCCTGGCTCACCGAGCTCGCCGCCCACCGGGCGAGCGCGGCGGTCAAGTCCGAGCTGCGCGGCCGGCTGCTCCAGCAGGCGGCGCGGCTCGGACCGGGCTGGCTCAGCGGGCAGAGGGCCGGTTCGCTGGCGGCGCTCGCGACCCGGGGCGTGGACGCCCTGGACGACTACTTCGCCCGCTATCTGCCCCAGCTCGGGCTGGCGGTCGTGGTGCCGGTGGCGGTGCTCGCCAGGATCGTGACGGAGGACTGGATCTCGGCGGCGGTCATCGTGATGACGCTGCCGCTCATCCCGGTCTTCATGATCCTCATCGGCTGGTACACCCAGGCCCGGATGGACCGCCAGTGGAAGCTGCTCTCCCGGCTCTCGGGACACTTCCTCGACGTGGTGGCCGGGCTTCCGACCCTCAAGGTCTTCGGCCGGGCCAAGGCCCAGGCCGAGAACATCCGGTCGATCACCGCCGACTACCGGCGGGCGACCATGCGGACGCTGCGGATCGCCTTCCTGTCCTCCTTCGCCCTGGAGCTGCTGTCGACCCTGTCGGTGGCGCTGGTCGCGGTCGGCATCGGCATGCGCCTGGTCCACGGCAGTCTCGACCTCTACACCGGTCTCGTCATCCTGGTCCTGGCGCCCGAGGCGTACCTTCCGCTGCGGCAGGTGGGCACGCAGTACCACGCGGCGGCCGAGGGGCTCGCCGCCGCCGAGGAGATCTTCGAGGTCCTGGAGCGCCCGCTGCCGGCCGGCGGTGCGGAGCCCGTGCCCGCGTCCGTACGGCTTGAGCTCGACCGGGTGACGGTACGCCACGCGGGCCGGTCCGAACCCTCCCTGGACGCCGCCACGCTCACCGTGGAGCCGGGCGAGACCGTGGCCCTAGTCGGACCCAGCGGCGTCGGCAAGTCCACGCTGCTCGACGTGGTGCTCGGCTTCACGGCACCGGAGAACAGCGGCGCGGGGAACGGGCCGGAGGGCGGCGTTGTCCGGGTCGGCGGGGTGGACCTCTCCTCGCTCGACCTGGACGAGTGGCGCTCCCGGATCGCCTGGGTGCCGCAGCGGCCCTATCTCTTCGCCGGGACGATCGCCGAGAACGTCCGCCTGGCCCGCCCCGACGCCTCCGACGCGGCCGTGCGCCGGGCCCTGCGGGACGCGGGCGCGGACGACTTCGTCGCCGAACTGCCGGACGGCGCCGACACCCTGCTGGGTGAGGACGGCGCCGGGCTCTCGGCGGGGCAGCGGCAGCGGCTCGCCCTGGCCCGGGCGTTCCTGGCCGACCGGCCGCTGCTGCTCCTCGACGAGCCGACCGCCGCACTCGACGGCGAGACCGAGGCCGCCGTCGTCGAGGCGGTCCGCCGCCTCTCCGCGGGCCGCACCGTCCTCCTGGTCGTCCACCGCCCGGCGCTGCTCGCCGTCGCGGACCGGGTGGTGCGCCTCGCTCCGGCCGGGAGCCGGGCGGACGGGGCCGCGCCGACCGAGCCGGCCGCGCCGGCGGTCGCCGCGGGCAGCCCACACGTGGCCGGCCTGCTGCCGGACGGCTCGCCCGCGCCGACCGAGGACCCGGCCCGGGCCGCCGGTCCAGGGGACACCACGGGTGTACAGGGTGAGCTTCGCGAGGCTGTGGCCGGTGCCGGTGCCGGTGCCGGTGCCGGTGCCGAGGGCGGGGCCGCGTCGGGGACGGCCGCGGACCGGGGCTCCGCCACGGGGTCCGTCTTCGCGCGGGTGCGTGCCATGGCAGGGGAACTGCGGGGCCGGATGGTGCTCGCGCTGCTGCTCGGGAGCCTCGCGCTGGGGTCCGCTGTCGGGCTCATGGCCGTGTCCGGCTGGCTCATCTCGCGGGCCTCCGAACAGCCGCCCGTCCTCTATCTGATGGTCGCCGTCACCGCGACGCGCGCCTTCGGCATCGGACGGGCCGTCTTCCGCTACGCCGAGCGGCTGGTCTCGCACGACGCCGTGCTGCGGATGCTCGCCGACCTGCGGGTCGCCGTCTACCGGCGCCTCGAGCGGATCGCGCCGGCCGGGCTGCGCCGCACCCGGCGCGGCGACCTGCTGGCCCGGCTCGTGCAGGACGTCGACGCCCTCCAGGACTACTGGCTGCGCTGGCTGCTGCCCGCGGGAGCCGCGCTCGTCGTGGGCGCCGGATCGGTCGGGTTCACCGCCTGGCTGCTGCCCGAGGCCGGTGCCGTGCTGGCCGTGGGCCTGCTGGTCGCCGGGGTCGTCGTGCCGGTGGCCGGCGGCGCGCTGGCCCGGCGGGCCGAGCGGCAGCTGGCGCCCGCGCGCGGCGCGCTCACCACAGCCGTCGTCGATCTGCTGCGCGGCTGTGCCGAACTCACCGTGGCCGGGGCCCTGAAGGGCCGCGTCGAACGGGCCGGGGCGGCCGACCGTACGCTCACCGGCATCGCGTCCCGGCAGTCCGCCGCCACCGCGCTCGGGGCCGGGCTCTCCGCCCTGGTCTGCGGTCTGACGGTCGCCGCCGCCGCGCTCGTCGGTGTGCAGGGCGTCCGGGACGGGCGCCTGGACGGGGTCGCGCTCGCGGTCGTCGTGCTCACCCCGCTCGCCGCCTTCGAGGCCGTCACGGGACTGCCGCTCGCCGTCCAGTACCGCCAGCGGGTGCGCCGCAGCGCCGAGCGGGTCTTCGACGTGCTCGACGCGCCCGTCCCCGTACACGAGCCGGCGACGCCCGCCGCTCCCCCGGCCGACCCGTTCCCGCTCGAACTGGCCGGGCTCTCGGCGCGGCACGCCGGACAGGACCGGCCCGCGCTCGTGGACTTCGGGCTCAGGCTGGAGGCCGGGCGCCGGGTGGCCGTCGTCGGCGCCTCGGGCTCCGGCAAGACGACGCTGGCCCAGGTGCTGCTGCGCTTCCTGGACGCCGAGTCCGGCACGTACCGGATCGGCGGGACGTCCGCGCCGGAGCTCGACGGCGACGACGTGCGCCGTTTCGTCGGTCTGTGCGCGCAGGACGCCCACCTCTTCGACAGCACGCTCCGGGAGAACCTGCGGCTCGCCAGGACCGGCGCGAGCGACCAGGAGCTGCGCGAGGTGCTGCGCCGGGCCCGGCTCCTCGACTGGGTGGACTCGCTGCCCGCCGGGCTCGACACGCTCGTCGGCGAGCACGGCTCGCGGCTCTCCGGCGGCCAGCGCCAGCGCCTCGCGCTGGCCCGCGCGCTGCTCGCCGACTTCCCGGTGCTCGTCCTCGACGAGCCCGCCGAGCACCTGGACCTGGCGACGGCCGACGCGCTCACGGACGACCTGCTGCGGGTCACGGAGGGCCGCACGACCGTCCTCATCACCCACCGGCTGCGGGGGCTCGACGCCGTCGACGAGGTGGTGGTCCTGGACCGCGGCCGCACCGTGCAGCGCGGGCCGTACGCCGAGCTCGCGGTGGCCGAGGGGCCGCTCCGGCGGATGCTGGAGCAGGAGCGGGAGTCCGATCTGCTGCTGGTCCCCGCCGGTACGGACGGCCCGGCCCCGCACGACCCGACTTTTCTCTCGAAATAGGACTAACTAGGCTCAGCCCATGACCGCCGCCGTGCCCGACGCCCCGGAACCGCTCGCCTCCCCGGACCCGCTCGAAGCCGCGACCCAGGCCACGCGCGGCCTGCACGGCCTCTCCACCGAACTCACCGCACGGGTGCCCCAGCTCCTGGAGGCGATGCGCTCCGTCGGCACCGGCCTCGAACTGCACTCCACGCTCGACCGGATCTGCGAGACCGCGGCGGAGCTCGCCGACGCCCGCTACGCCGCCATCGGCGTCGTGGACGAGGAGGGCGACGGGCTCTCCGACTTCGTCACGTACGGCGTCGGGGACGAGGTGGTCCGCCGGATCGGGCACCGGCCGGACGGGCACGCCGGGCTGCTCGGGGCGCTGATCCGCGAACCGCAGACGATCCGGCTGGCCGACCTGTCGACGGACCCGCGCTCGGCCGGCTTCCCGCCCGGCCACCCGCCCATGAAGACCTTCCTCGGCGTCCCCATCCGGGTGCAGGGCGAGATCTTCGGCAACCTCTACCTCGCCGAGAAGAACGGCGGCGGCGAGTTCAACGACTACGACGTCCACATGGTCAGGGTGCTCGCCACCGAGGCCGGGATCGCCATCGGCAACGCCCGCCTCTACGAGGCCGCACGGCAGCGCGAGCGGTGGATCGACGGCTCGGTCGCCGTGACCACCGCCCTGCTCTCCGGCGGCGACGCCGACGACGCGCTCTCGGTGGTCGCCGAGCAGGCCCGCCGGCTCGCCGACGCGGCGGCGGGCATCGTGCTGCTGCCGGCCGAGGAGGGCGGCCTGGAGATCGTCGCGGTCGCCGCGCCCCGGACCACCACGTCGCTCGGCGTGGTGATCCCGCCGGAGAGCGCGGTGGTGGAGCTGCTGATGGAGGGCGAGGCGGTGTTCATCGCGGACGCCTCGACCGACCCGCGGATGGTGCACAAGATGTCCGCCCAGTACGGGCCCGCGATGCTGCTGCCGCTGCAGAGCGGCGGGCGGGTGCTCGGCGCGCTCGCCACCCCGCGGGCGCGGGGCGAACGGCAGTTCACGGAGGCCGAGCGGACGCTGGCCACGCAGTTCGCCTCGCAGGCGGCGCTGGCCCTGATGATGGCCGAGGCGCAGCGGGACCGGGAGCGGCTCGCGGTGTACGAGGACCGCGACCGGATCGCCCGCGACCTGCACGACCTGGTCATCCAGCGGCTGTTCGCCACCGGGATGATGCTGGAGAGCGCCCAGCGCAAGTCGATCGTCCCGGCCGTGCAGGAAGGCGTCGGCAAGGCGGTGGACGAGCTGGACGTGACCATCCAGGAGATCCGCACCGCGATCTTCGCGCTCCAGCAGGGGCCCGCCGAGGCGCCCTCGGGGCTGCGCACCCGGGTGCTGCGGGAGATCAACATGGCGGCCGTGCCGCTCGGCTTCAAGCCGGCCCACCGCTTCGTCGGCGTGATCGACGCCACGGTCGGCGACCTCACCGGCAAGAACCTCATCGCCGCGCTGCGCGAGGCGCTGTCGAATGCCTTCCGGCACGCCGGCGCCACCCGGATCGAGGTGGTCGTGGACGCCACCGTGACCCTCCCGGACGGCACGCAGGGCGTGCGGCTCTCGGTCGCGGACGACGGCGTCGGCATCCCCGAGGGCGGCCGGCGCAGCGGTCTGCGCAACCTGGCCCGCCGCGCCGAGTCGCTCGGCGGCGCGAGCTGGTGCGCCCCGGGGATCGGCGAGGACGGCGGCGGCACCACGGTGGTGTGGGAGGCCCCGCTGTAGGGGCCTGCCCGGCTGTGGATCCTGCCCGCGGAGCGGGGGCTGCGTCAGCGGCCGCCCGCGGTCCCGGCCTTGGCTTCGGCCTCGGCGACCAGGCGCTCGATGACGACGGCGACGCCGTCCTCGTTGTTCCCGGTGGTACGGCCGGAGGCGGCGGCGATCACGTCCGGGTGGGCGTTGCCCATCGCGAAGGAGCGGCCCGCCCAGCTCAGCATCTCGATGTCGTTCGGCATGTCGCCGAAGGCCGCGACCTCGGCGGGCGTGATGCCGCGCTCGGCACAGCAGTGCGCCAGGGTGGAGGCCTTGGAGACGCCGAGGCCGCTGATCTCGATGAGCGCGGTCGGGCTGGAGCGGGTGAAGGAGGCCAGGTCGCCCGCGGCCTCGCGGGCGGTGGCGAGGAAGACGTCCGGGTCGAGCTCCGGGTGCTGGGCGAGCAGCTTCAGGACGGGTGCCGCGGCCCCCGGTGTCTCCTCGAACAGCAGCTTCTCGGCGGTGGCGACGGTGGCGCCCGGGTCGAGGAAGAAGGGCGGGTACTCCGGCTCGTAGTGGATGCCGGTGGTGAGTTCGACGGCGAAGCTGGTGCCGGGCGCGGCGGTGCGCAGGGCCTGGACGACGGCGAGGGCGACGGTCCGCTCCAGGGGCCGTACCTCCAGGAAGGTCCCGCCCGCGTGCAGGTCGACGACCGCGGCGCCGTTGGCGCAGATGGCGAGGCCGTGGCCGTGGACGTGCGCGCTGACGACGTCCATCCAGCGGGCCGGGCGGCCGGTGACGAAGAAGACCTCGATGCCGGCCCGCTCGGCGGCGGCGAGCGCGGCGATGGTGCGCTCCGACACGGACTTGTCGTCCCGCAGCAGGGTGCCGTCGAGATCGGTGGCGATCAGCCGGATGGCCGGGACTTCGGGGAGTGCGGAGCGAGGTGAGGTCACCGCACCATTCTTCCGCACAACGTGCACGGGCGTGCGAGGGAGCGCACATCTGAGTGACCGGATGTGCGCCCCGCGTCAGCACTCCCGCGTGCGGGGTCCCGTCAGCCGAGCTGGGAGAGGGCCTCCGTGGCGATCTTCTCGAAGACCGCCGGGTCGGCGGCGAAGTCGGAGTCGGGGATCGGCCAGTGGACGACGATCTCGGTGAAGCCGAGCTCCTGGTGGCGGCCGGCGAAGTCGACGAAGGCGTCGAGCGAGCCCAGGACGGTGTTCCGCTCCGGCGTGAAGCCGGTCAGCAGGATCTTGTCCAGGTCCGCCACGTCCCGTCCGGTGTCCGCGCAGGCCTTGCCGAGCTTCTCGACCTGGCCGCGGACGGCCTCGAGGGACTGCTCCGGGGTGCCCGTCTCGTACAGCTTCGGGTCGCCGGTCGTCACCCAGGCCTGGCCGTGGCGGGCCGCGAGGCGCAGTCCGCGCGGGCCGGTCGCGGCGACCGCGAACGGCAGCCGGGGCCGCTGGACGCAGCCGGGGATGTTGCGGGACTCGTCCGCCGAGTAGAAGGTGCCCCGCTGGGTCACGGACTCCTCGGTGAGCAGCCGGTCGAGCAGCGGCACGAACTCGCCGAAGCGGTCGGCGCGCTCCTTGGGCGTCCAGGCCTCCTGGCCCAGCGCGGTGGCGTCGAAGCCGTTGCCGCCGGCGCCGATGCCGAGGGTGACCCGGCCGCCGGAGATGTCGTCGAGCGACATCAGTTCCTTGGCGAGGGTCACCGGGTGCCGGAAGTTCGGCGAGGTGACGAGGGTGCCCAGCCGCAGCCGCTCGGTGGCCGTGGCGGCCGCGGTGAGGGTCGGCAGGGCACCGAACCAGGTGCGGTCGCGGAACGAGCGCCAGGTCAGGTGGTCGTAGGTGTAGCCGGTGTGGAAGCCCAGCTCTTCGGCCCGCTGCCACGCGGCACGCCCGCCCTCGTGCCAGCGGTCGACGGGAAGGATCACGGTGCTCAGGCGCAAGGTCATGCCCCCGAGCGTACGGGGAGAGGTCAGCGGACGTTACGGGAGAGCCAGGGGCTGAGGAGGTCGCCGAGGACGAGCTCCTTGTAGGACTCGTCGCCGGGGAGCGGGACGACCAGCCACCAGCCGGGAGGGAAGAAGCGGCCCTTCACGTGGGCGAGGCCGCCGTACGCGGAGCGGAGGAAGGCGGGGACGGAGTCGCGGGGCACGTCCTCGAAGACGACCCCTTCCACGGTGATCTTCGCGTCGTCCTCGGGGAAGAGCCGGACGCTGACGGCGGGGGAGCCGCCGAGTTCGACGTGGGCCTCGTGGGGGAGGGAACCGTCCGGGTCGAGCACGGTGAAGGCACCGGCGGAGGTGCGGCGGGAGGTCTGGTCGGCGCCGATGTCGTCGGTGACCGTCATCTCCAGGCCGAACTCCTCGGCGACGGCGCGGATCGCCCGCACGGCCGATTCGGTCGTGGGCAGGTGCGGGTGCTGGTGTCGTCCCATGGGAACGATCATGCCGCAGCAGCGGTCGGGGCCGGGGGCGCGGCCGGAATCGCGGCCGGAATCGCCGTCGGGACAGCCGGAATCGCGGCCGGAATCGCCGTCGGGACCAGCCGGGATCGCGGCCGGGATCAGCCGGGGAAGCGGATGAACGCCGGCGGTACGGCGTCGGTGAGCCAGACGCCGTTGGCGCTGACGTGGAAGACATGGCCGGCCCGGTGCATGGCGCCGGCGTCGATGCTCAGCACCACGGGACGGCCGCGGCGGGCGCCGACCCGGGTGGCGGTCTCCCGGTCGGGCGAGAGGTGCACGTGGTGGCGGGCCATGGGGCGCAGGCCCTCGGTCCGGATGGCGGGGAGCCGGGCGGCGACCGTACCGTGGTAGAGGTACGCGGGCGGTTCGGCGGGCGGCAGGTCGAGGTCGACCGGGACGGTGTGGCCCTGGCTGGCACGGATCCGGGTGCCCTCGATCGCGAAGCGCTTCTTGTCGTTGGCGGCGACCACGTGGTCGAGCTCGGCGCGGGTGATCGGGAAGCCGTGGTCGGCGGCGGCCTTCAGGAGGGCGTCGATCTCGGTCCAGCCGTTCGGGTCGAGGACGAGGCCGATGCGTTCGGGCTGGTGGCGGAGGTGCTTCGAGAGGTATTTCGACACCTTCACGGTGCGTTTCTCGTCATTCATGAATCCATTGAAGCCGCAGGTTTGTTCCACAGCCAAGTGGTTTTATCCACAGGCTAGTTGACGAATCTGTGGACAACGACCCTTGGGTTGCAAGCCTATTGACCGACTTGCTTGGTATTTGCGGTGTTTGAGGCAAGGGCGTCCAATGTCCTTGTCTGCACCTCTCGTTCGGCCGCCGCCGTGACGAAAGCCGCCACGTTCTCCCGGCCAACGAGCCGCTCCACGGCGCGAATCGTCTCCGGCGGCAGCGGCACCGAACGCGGCTCACGGTCGCCCAGGACGGCCGCGTCGGGCGAGAGGTGGTACTGGAGGTGACGGGTCGCGAACATCCGCATCGCGCGCGCCAGTTCCGCGTCGACCGTCTGCTGCGCGAGCGGCCGGAGCCGGCGCACCAGGGTCGCCGCTTCGGCCGCGTCGGCGTCCGTCGGCGGCCGGTGCTCCAGATAGCGGGCGAAGACGTGCTCGGCGGTGAACTCCAGGAAGCGGGCGGCGATGTGCTCGACCTGGCCGCGAAGTTCCCTCAGATGACCGGTGATCGCAGACAGCGGGACGCCCGCCGCGTGCAACTCGGCCGCCACCGCGAGTTCTTGGGGACTGGGGACGAGGTACTCCTCGGTCTCCCGGTCCGGTATGCGCTCCAGGACGCCGAGCTCGATCGCCTCGCGCACGGCGTCCTCGTCGGGAGTGCCGCCGAAGCGGGCGTCGAGCTCGGCGCGGGAGATCCGGTCGGCCTCCTCGTCCGTCCACGGGCCGTCGACCTCGGCGACCAGACCGAGCACCCCGCCGAGCCCGCGGCCGGCGTCCCAGGCCTCCAGGAGCTCCTTGATGGAGGCCAGGGTGTAGCCGCGGTCGAGCAGGTCCGCGATCTGCCGCAGCCGGGCCAGGTGGGTGTCCCCGTACACGTTCGACCGGCCGCGGCGCTCCGGCCGGGGCAGCAGACCGCGGTCCTGGTAGGCGCGGATCGTCCGGACGGTGGCCCCGCTGCGATGGGCCAGATCCTCGATCCGGTACTCCGGCTGTGCCGCCGCCGACTGCTCGGACAATCCCGTTCCCACCGCTCGCTCCTTTCGCCCGTCGAGGGATGGTACGACCGTCCGGTCCTGCCCCGCCCCGCCCCTGCCCCGCGGCCCGCCCCTGCCCCGCCCCGCCCAACGTCCGGACCAGGTCCCGGCCCGGCCCCCGGGCCTCGCCGTCTCGCTACGCCGGAGGCTTCACGCGGGCCAGGGCCCGCAGCGCGCGCGGCGAGAGCCGCGACAACAGGTGGGCGCCGCGGGCCTCCGGGGTCACCGGGACGACCGCCTGGTCGAGGAGCACCGCGCGCAGGATCGCGTCCGCGACCTTCTCCGGCGGGTAGTTGCGCAGCCCGTACAGCCGCGAGACCTTCTGCTGCCGCCGCTTCTCCTCGGCCTCGTCCGTCACTCCGGCGAACCGCGCGGTCGCCGTGATGTTGGTGTTCACGATGCCCGGGCAGATCGCCGAGACGCCGATGCCCTGGTCCGCGAGCTCGGCCCGCAGGCACTCGCTGAGCATCAGCACCGCCGCCTTCGACGTGCTGTACGCGGGCAGCGCGCGGGACGGCTGGAAGGCCGCAGCCGAGGCCGTGTTGACGATGTGGCCGCCCTGGCCGCGCTCGGCCATCTGCGCCCCGAAGACCCGGCAGCCGTGGATCACGCCCCACAGGTTGACGTCGAGGACCCGCTTCCACTCCTCGGTCGTGGTCTCCAGGAACGCACCGGTCAGCCCGATGCCCGCGTTGTTGACCAGCACGTCCACCACGCCGTACTCGCTCGCGACCTTCGCGGCGAGCTTCTCCATCGCCTGCTCGTCGGCGACGTCGGCGGTCTCGCCCCAGGCCTCGGGCGCGCCGATGAGCCGGGACATCTCCGCCGTGCGGGCCGCGCCCTCGGCGTCCCGGTCCACGGCCACGACCCGGGCGCCGGCCTCCGCGAAGGCGAAGGCGGTGGCCCGGCCGATGCCGCTGGCCGCGCCGGTCACCAGGACCAGCTGGCCGCCGAACCGCTCCGCGTACTCGGGGCGGACCCCGCTCTTCGCCGCCGGCTTCGGCGCCCTGGTCGCCGGGTCCTCGTTCGCCTCGACGAACTCGGCTATCCACGCCGCCAGTCGGTCCGGCCGGGTGCGCGGCACCCAGTGCTTGGCGGGCAGGGTGCGGCGGGTGAGGTCCGGCACCCAGTCGGCCAGGTCGTCGTAGAGCCGCTCCGACAGGAAGGCGTCGCCGGTGGGCGTGATCAGCTGCACGGGCGCGTGGGCGAAGGCGTCGGCCCGCGGCCGGGCCAGCCGGGACCGCACGTTGTCCCGGTAGAGCCAGGCGCCGTGCGCCGCGTCGACCGGCAGGGAGGGCGTCGGGTAGTCGCCGGCGGGGACCCGCTCGAACCGCTCCAGGATCCGCGGCCAGCTCCTGCCGAGCGGTCCGCGCCAGGCGAGCTCGGGCAGCACCGGCGTGTGCAGCAGGTACACGTACCAGGACTTGGCGCCCTGGCCGAGGAGCTGACCGACGCGGCGCGGGGTGGGCCGGGCCACGCGGGTCTTGATCCAGTGCCCGAAGTGGTCGAGCGACGGCCCGGACATCGAGGTGAAGGAGGCGATCCTGCCCTCGGTGCGGGGCACCGTCACGAACTCCCAGGACTGCACCGAGCCCCAGTCGTGCCCGACGAGGTGGACCGGACGGTCCGGGCTGACCGCGTCCGCGACGGCCAGGAAGTCGTCGGTCAGCTTCTCCAGGGTGAAGCCGCCGCGCAGCGGTGCCGGCGCCGTCGACCGGCCGTGGCCCCGGACGTCGTACAGCACGACGTGGAAGCGGTCGGCGAGCCGGACCGCGACCTCCGACCAGACCTCCTTGGAGTCCGGATAGCCGTGCACGAGCAGCACCGTGGGGCGGCTCTCGTCACCCAGCTCGGCCACGCACAGCTCGATCCCGCCGGTGCGGACCCAGCGCTCCCGGGCCCCGTCGAGTCCCGTCTTCCCCGCCATCAGGCCGCCTTCCCTTCCTCGTTCCAGCGCCGCACGTGCGGCAGGTCGTCGTCCAGCCAGAACGCGCTCTGCTCGGGGTCCCTGGAGTCGGTGACGACCAGGATCTCCTCGAACTTGGCGCCCGTCCCCCGGAATCCGAGGTGCGGCTCGACCGCCCACAGGCCGGGCTTGGGCGGGTGGTCGGAGAACGTGTACGGGGACCACAGCGGCGACCAGCCCTCGCGGTGGCCGTGCAGGGCGTCGCTCGCCAGGCCCTTGAGCGCCTGGGTGCCGAAGCCGAACAGGGTCGGCGACCAGCGGCGCTCCTTCACCCGGTCGATCTTGTGGGCGATCACGCCGAAGGGATACGCCCGGTGCCGGTTCGCGTATCCCTGGCGGACCATGAGCCGGTCCACGTCCTCGTAGATCTCCCGCAGCGAGCGGCGCTCGCGCACCTCGCGCAGGATCAGCTCGCGGTGCTCCCGCAGGTCGGCGAGCAGCTTGTCGTGGACCGGGTTGAGGCCCAGGCAGCCCGAGTAGCCGACGTCCGCCGTGTGGCCCTTGTACACCGGTGCCATGTCGAGGATGAACGGCATGCCGGGCTCCAGACGCCGGTTCGTCGGGAAGAACTGGAGCGGGATCCGGAAGTCGACGAAGGCCGTGCGGTCCCCGAACCAGGCGAACGGCCGGTGGAACCAGTCCCGCACGCCCCGCGCGTACAGCCACTGCCGCTGCATCCGCGCCGCCTCGCGCTCGGTGACGCCGGGCCTGAGCTGCGCCGCGACGGCCTCGGCGCACTCGTACGCGAGCCGCTGGACCTCTCTGAAACCGCGCAGCTCCCCGGTCAGTTCGCGCGTCACTCCCGTACCTGCCGATGCCATGGCCACCCGCCCGTCCCGTGTGAGCGCCCGACTGCGCTACGCGTCCGTAACTTGACATCGATGAATGTGACAATGCCCGGCGGCTGCGTCAAGAGGCGTGCAGCGGCCTGTGGAAAACGAGACCTTGGTCGCGACTCCCTTACGGGCCTGTACGCCTGGAGTCGGACATGGATCGAGCCGTTGGGCTGACGACTGCTGTGGCCCACGCCACTACCGTCGAACGCGTGACTGTGATCGCGACCGAAAGCCTCAGCAAGCGGTTCCCCCGGGTGACCGCTCTCGACCGGCTCTCCCTGGACATCGGGCCCGGTGTGACCGGACTTGTGGGTGCCAACGGAGCCGGCAAGTCCACCATGATCAAGATCCTGCTCGGTCTGTCCCCGGCCACGGAGGGCCGCGCCGAAGTCCTCGGACTCGACGTCGCGACCTCCGGCGCCCGGATCCGCGAGCGCGTCGGCTACATGCCGGAGCACGACTGCCTGCCGCCCGACGTCTCGGCCACCGAGTTCGTCGTCCACATGGCGCGCATGTCCGGCCTGCCCGCCACCGCCGCCCGCGAGCGGACCGCGGACACCCTGCGCCACGTCGGCCTGTACGAGGAGCGCTACCGCCCCATGGGCGGCTACTCGACCGGCATGAAGCAGCGCGTGAAGCTCGCGCAGGCGCTGGTGCACGACCCGCAGCTGGTGCTGCTCGACGAGCCGACCAACGGCCTCGACCCGGTCGGCCGCGACGACATGCTCGGCCTGATCCGCCGGGTGTGGACCGACTTCGGCATCTCGGTCCTCGTCACCTCGCACCTGCTCGGCGAGCTGGAGCGCACCTGCGACCACGTCGTCGTCATCGACGGCGGCCGGCTGCTCCGCTCCAGCTCCACCACGGACTTCACCCGCACCACCACGACCCTCGCGGTCGAGGTCACCGACTCCGACGCGCACCCCGACGGCACCGAGGCGCTGCGCGCCGCCCTGACCGCCGCCGGCGTCACCCTGCACCCCGGTGTGGAGGACGGTCTGCCGGGCGCCGGCCACATCCTGCTCCTGGAGGCCTCCGGCGAGGACACCTACGACCTCGTCCGGGACACCGTCGCCGGCCTCGGCCTCGGCTTGGTGCGCATGGAGCAGCGCCGCCACCACATCGCCGAGGTCTTCAAGACGCAGCAGCAGGAGGAGGTGCCGGCGCGATGAGCTCGCAGGCCCCCGGGCCCGTCCAGGCCCCCGAGAACAGCCGGATCCACAACATCGGCTACCGCAGCTACGACGGTCCGCGGCTCGGCCGCGGCGCCGCCCGCCAGGCGCTGTTCTCGCAGTCCCTGCGCGGGGCGTACGGACTCGGCCGCAGCGCCAAGTCCAAGGTGCTGCCGATGCTGCTGTTCGCCGTGATGTGCGTGCCCGCGCTGATCATCGTCGCGGTCGCCGTCGTCACCAAGTCCTCGAAGCTGGCGATCGAGTACACGCAGTACGCGATCTACCTCCAGATGGTCATCGGCATCTACGTGGCCGCCCAGGCCCCGCAGTCCGTCTCCCGTGACCTCCGCTTCCGCACCGTGCCGCTGTACTTCGCCCGCCCGATCGAGCGCACGGACTACGTCCTCGCGAAGTACGGGGCGATGGCCTCGGCGCTCTTCCTGCTCACGGCCTCCCCGCTGCTGATCCTCTGGATCGGCTCGCTGCTCGCCAAGATGGACTTCGGGGACCAGACCCAGATGTTCGGACAGGGACTCCTCTCGGTGGCGCTGCTGTCGCTGCTCTTCGGCGGCATCGGCCTCGTCATGGCGGCCCTCACGCCGCGCCGCGGCTTCGGCGTCGCCGCCGTGATCGCCACCCTGGTCATCTCCTACGGCGCGGTCACCACCCTCCAGGGCATCGCCTACAGCACGGACAACATCGGCGCCGTCAAGTGGATCGGCCTGTTCTCGCCGATCACCCTCATCGGCGGTGTGCAGTCGGCCTTCCTCGGCGCACCCACCCCCTTCCCCGGCGGGGAGGCCGCGGCGCCCGGCGCCGGCGTCGGCGCGGTCTATCTGCTGGTCGTCCTCGCACTCGTCGCCGGCTCGTACGGCGTGCTGATGCGCCGCTACCGAAAGGTCGGGCTGTGATGGCCCTCCCGTCGCCCACCACCACCCTTCCAAAGAATGGGCCGCGCCCATGAGCACTCTTTCCATCGACCACGCCTCGCGCTGGTTCGGCAACGTCGTGGCCGTCAACGACGTCACCATGACCATCGGCCCGGGCGTCACCGGTCTCCTCGGCCCCAACGGCGCCGGGAAGTCCACCCTCATCAACATGATGGGCGGCTTCCTCGCGCCCTCCACCGGCACCGTCACCCTCGACGGCGAAGCGATCTGGCGCAACGAGTCGGTCTACCGGCAGATCGGCGTCGTCCCCGAGCGGGAGGCGATGTACGACTTCCTCACCGGCCGCGAATTCGTCGTCGCCAACGCCGAGTTGCACGGCCTCGGCGACGCCGAGGCGCAACGGGCCCTCGCCACTGTGGAGATGGAGTACGCGCAGGACCGCAAGATCGCCACGTACAGCAAGGGCATGCGGCAGCGCGTGAAGATGGCCTCGGCCCTCGTCCACGAGCCGTCGGTGCTGCTGCTCGACGAGCCCTTCAACGGCATGGACCCGCGCCAGCGCATGCAGTTGATGGACCTGCTGCGCCGCATGGGCGCCGAGGGCCGCACGGTGCTGTTCTCCTCGCACATCCTGGAGGAGGTCGAGCAGCTCGCCTCGCACATCGAGGTGATCGTGGCCGGACGGCACGCGGCCTCCGGCGACTTCCGCCGCATCCGCCGGCTGATGACCGACCGCCCGCACCGCTACCTGGTCCGCTCCAGCGACGACCGGGCCCTGGCCGCGGCGCTGATCGCCGACCCGTCCACGGCCGGCATCGAGGTCGACCACGGCGCCGAGGGCGGACTGCGCATCCAGGCCGTGGACTTCGGCCGGTTCACCGAACTGCTGCCGCAGGTGGCCAGGGAGCGCGGCATCCGGCTGCTCACGGTCTCGCCCTCGGACGAGTCCCTCGAATCCGTCTTCTCGTATCTCGTAGCGGCCTGAAAGGAGCCCGACCGATGTACAACCCCACCGTCGCCCGGCTCACCTACCGGGCCCTCCTCGGCCGCCGGCGGGCGCTGATCCTCTTCGCGCTGCCCGCGCTGCTCATCCTGATCGCCGCCGCCGTCCGCATGTTCAACGGCGCCGACGACCAGGTCGCGGCCGATGTCCTCGGCGGCTTCGCGCTCGCCACGATGGTGCCGCTGATCGGCGTGATCGCCGGTACCGGCGCGATCGGACCGGAGATCGACGACGGATCGATCGTCTATCTCCTCTCCAAGCCCGTGAAGCGGCCCACGATCATCTTCACCAAGCTGATCGTCGCCATCGCCGTGACCATGGTCTTCTCCGCCGTGCCTACGCTGATCGCCGGCTTCGTCCTCAACGGCAACGGACAGCAGGTCGCCGTGGCGTACACGGTGGCGGCCCTCGTCGCCTCCATCGCGTACAGCGCGCTGTTCCTGCTCCTGGGCACGGTCAGCCGCCACGCCGTCGTCATCGGGCTGGTCTACGCCCTGGTGTGGGAGGCGCTGTTCGGCTCCCTCATCGCGGGTGCCCGCACCCTGAGCGTCCAGCAGTGGGCGCTGGCACTGGCCGAGAAGGTCACCGGGGACAGCCTGATCAGCTCCGACGTGGCTCTGCCCACGGCGGTCGCGCTGCTGGCCGGCGTCACGGTCGGCGCGACCTGGTTCGCCGGCCACAAGCTGCGGACGCTGACCCTGGCGGGCGAGGAGTAGCCCGCCGGCTCGCCCGGCTCAGGCCCGCGCGGTCGCCGGCCTCCTCGGGCCGTCGCGCCCCGGAGCCGTACGCGTCCTCAGACCGTACGGTTCCGGGCCGCCAGCAGTCCCACCGCGAGCGCCGTCGCGCACACGCCCAGGACCGCGGCGATCGGCAGCGTCCACGAGCCGGTCGTCTGGTGCAGGGCACCGGCGGCCAGCGGACCGGCGGCGGCGAGCAGATAGCCCACCGTCTGCGCCATGCCGGAGAGCCGGGCGGCGGTCACCGCGTCGCCCGAGCGCAGCACGATCAGGGTCAGGGCGAGGCCCACCGCCCCGCCCTGGCCGAGGCCGAGGACCGCCGACCAGAGCCAGGCGCCCTGTACCGGCGCCACCATCAGGCCCGCGTACCCGGCGGCGACCATGGTCGTCACCAGCACGATCAGCGGCCGCTGGCCTCGCATCCGGCCCGCGAGCAGCGGCACCGCGAAGGCGCCCGCGACCTGGATCAGGTTGTTGAAGGCGAAGACCACACCGGCCGTCGACCGGCTCATCCCGTGGTCGGTGAAGATCGTCGGCATCCAGGCGATCAGCACGTACGACCACAGCGACTGCAGCCCCATGAAGAGGGTCACCTGCCAGGCGAGCGCAGACCGCCACACCGACCGGGCCCCTCCGGCGCCCGGGACCGCCGCCGAGCCGGCCGCCGCCGCGCCCCGCGCCTCGCTCGCCGTCCGGCCACGGGCGACGATCACCTGCGGCAGCCAGGCGAGCGCCGCCACCGCCGCCAGCAGCGACCAGGCGCCGAGCGAGGCCTGCCACCCGCCGAGCGCGCGCTCCAGCGGCACCGACGCGGCGGCGACGACCGTGGCGCCCACGATCATCGCGCCCGTGTACACGGAGGTCATCGACGCGGCCCGGTCCGGGAAGTCCCGCTTGATCAGGCTCGGCATCAGCACGTTCAGCAGGGCGATGGCCGTGCCGACGAGCACCCCGCCGACGTAGAGCGCCGCCGCCGAGGGCAGCACCCGCACCAGGATCCCGGCACCGAGCAGCAGCAGCGCCGCGAACAGCACCCGCTCGGCGCCGAGGCGCCGGCCGAGCCACGGCGCCACGAGCGCGCCGAGCCCCAGGAAGAGCACCGGCACCGAGGTCACCAGCGAGCTGGCCGCCGAGGACAGCCCGTACGTCTCCGCCAGCTCGCTCACCAGCGGTGACACGCTCGCTAGTGCGGCCCGCATGTTGAGCGAGGCGAGCACGATGCCGACCATGAGCAGCGCGGGGTGCGCAAGCAGCGCCCGTCGCCACCCGCCGGCCCCGGCCGCACCAGCCGCCGCGACCGCGCCGGTCGCACTAGCCGCACCAGCCGCCTCGGCCGCACCCGCCGCCCCGGCCGCACCCGCCGCCCCGGCCCCACCAACCGCCCCGGCCAGAGGCCCCGCCCCCGTCCCCGCCAGGCTCTCCGCCCCGGCCAAAGGCCCCCTCTCCGCCCCCGCCAGGCTCTCCGCCCCGGTCAGAGGCCCCGTCTCCGCCCCCGCCAGGCTCTCCGCCCCCGCCCTCACCGCGAAACCTCCGCCAGGGCCGCGACCGTCTCCAGCGGGACCCGCAGCAGTTCGCGGGCCCCGGCCTCGGCCGCCTCCGCGTCGCCGGCCTCGATCGCGGCGACCAGGGCCTCGTGGGCGTCGATGTCGACCGGCGGCATCGCCCGGTCGCCGAGCGCCTCCACCAGGACCTCGTGCACCTGAGCGGAGAAGAAGCGGTAGACCTCGCGGAAGGCGGTGTTGTGGGTGGCCTCGACGACCGCCAGGTGGAAGGCGAGGTCTGCGTCGGCGTCCCGGTCGCCCTCCTCGCGCAGCGTGGCCAGGGCCGCCCGCAGCCGCAGCAGGTCGTGGGTGTCCCGCCGCACCGCCGCGAGCCGGGCCGCCTCGGCCTCCAGGGCGGCGCGCAGCTCCAGGACGTCCCGGGCGCCCGCGTGCCGGACGCCGCGGAGGACGGCGGCCGGGTCGGCGGTGGACCGGACGAAGGTGCCGTTGCCCTGGCGGGACTCCAGGAGCCCGGCGTGGACCAGGACCCGGACGGCCTCGCGGACCGTGTTGCGGCCGACGCCGAGGAGCTCGGCGAGCTCGTGTTCGGTGGGGAGGCGGTCGCCGACGACCCACTCGCCCTCGGCGAGCTGCGCCCGCAGCTGCTCGACCACCGAGTCCACCAGCGAGATCCGCCCCGCCGCCTTCAGCGCCGCCATCGCACTCCTCGATTCCACATTCGCCCGGTTGCCCAGTCATCCTACAAGTGACGTCCCTCGCCTCCCCGGCCGGCCCGCAGCGACCGGACTACTGTGGCCTCGTACGTGGGCACGTGTGACTCGTACGCGGACCGAACACCCTCATCACCCTCGGGAGTCAGTCATGTCAGACCGCTTCGACGTCGTCGTACTCGGAGCTGGCCCCGGCGGCTACGTCGCCGCCATCCGCGCCGCCCAGCTGGGCAAGCGGGTCGCGGTCGTCGAGGAGAAGTACTGGGGCGGTGTCTGCCTGAACGTCGGCTGCATCCCCACCAAGGCGCTGCTGCGCAACGCCGAACTCGCCCACATCTTCAACCACGAGGCGAAGACCTTCGGCATCAAGGTCGACGGCACCGTCTCCTTCGACTACGGCGAGGCGTTCCGCCGCAGCCGCACGGTCGCGGACGGCCGCGTCAAGGGCGTCCACTTCCTGATGAAGAAGAACGGCATCACCGAGTTCGACGGCCGGGGCACCTTCCTCGACGCGAACACCCTCCAGGTGGCGAAGTCCGACGGCACCACGCAGACGATCACCTTCGACAACTGCATCATCGCCACCGGCGCCAGCCCGCGTCTGCTGCCCGGCACCGCGCTCAGCGACCGCGTCGTGTCGTACGAGCAGCAGATCCTCGCCGAGGACGCCCCGAAGTCGATCGTCATCGCCGGCGCCGGCGCGATCGGCATCGAGTTCGCGTACGTGCTGAACAACTACGGCACCAAGGTCACCATCGTCGAGTTCCTCGACCGGATGGCCCCGCTGGAGGACGAGGAGGTGTCCAAGGAGCTCGCGAAGCAGTACCGCAAGCTCGGCATCGACGTCCTCACCTCCACCCGGGTCGACGCGATCGACGAGTCCGGCCCGCAGGTCCGCGTCACCGTCACCGCCAAGGACGGCACGCAGAAGGTCCTGGAGGCCGACAAGGTCCTGCAGGCCATCGGCTTCGCGCCGAACGTCTCCGGCTACGGCCTGGAGAACACCGGTGTCGCCCTCACCGAGCGCGGCGCGATCGAGGTCGACGGCCGCGCCCGCACCTCCGTGCCGCACATCTACGCCATCGGTGACGTCACCGCGAAGCTGATGCTCGCGCACACCGCCGAGGCCATGGGCGTCATCGCCGCCGAGACCATCGCGGACGCCGAGACCATGGAACTCGACTACGTGATGATCCCGCGCGCGACCTACTGCCAGCCGCAGATCGCCAGCTTCGGCTACACCGAGGCGCAGGCCCGCGAGAAGGGCTACGACGTCAAGGTCGCCAAGTTCCCCTTCATGGCGAACGGCAAGGCGCACGGCCTCGGCGACTCGACCGGCTTCGTGAAGATCGTCGCCGACGCCAAGTACGGCGAGATCATCGGTGCCCACCTGATCGGCCCCGACGTCACCGAGCTGCTGCCCGAGCTGACCCTGGCCCAGCAGTGGGACCTCACGGTCCACGAGGTGGCCCGCAACGTCCACGCCCACCCGACCCTGGGCGAGGCCGTGAAGGAAGCGGTTCACGGCATCGCCGGCCACATGATCAATTTCTGAGGCCTTCAGAGGACACCGCCCGGCGGTCACCCGGCTTCGGGTGATAGGCACTGATATGTGCCGAGCAAAACCTCACCGCAAGTGCAGGCTGTTCCGGGTGGCGAACCGTCCCGGCCGATCAGGTCGTGGGTGTGTTCGTCACCCGGTACGCATCTCTGGCTGCTCGTCATCGCGATCACCAGTCTGGTCATCGCGCTTTCCTCCGACGGCGTCGAGCACTATCTGCTGCACCGCAACAGCAGCAATCTGTACGAGCTGTCCCGCCACCCCATGCGGGCGCTCGTCGGCAGCGCGTTCTGGATCCAGGATCCGGCGAGCCTGCCTTTCTACGCGGTCCTCTTCGAGGTCTTCCACGCGCCGGTCGAGCGCTGGCTCGGCACGGTGAAATGGCTCGTCGTCGTCGCCACGGCGCACATCGCGGCCACCCTCATCAGCCAGAAGGTCGTCCTGGAGGCGATCCAGGACCACGACGTGCCGCGCAGCATGGCGCACGTCGTCGACATCGGGGTGAGCTACGGCCTCGCCGCCGCGGTCGGCATCCTCACCTACCGGCTGCCGCGCCCCTGGCGCTGGTTCTACCTCGCCGGCGCGGTGGCCTTCTTCGCCGTGCCGCTGCTCACCGACCGCACGTACACGGATCTCGGCCATGCGATCTCGCTCGTGATCGGCCTGGCGTTCTGGCCGCTCACACGCGATAAACCGGTGGTCGGCAGGCCTCGGACGAGCGCACACTGACCGTACGGGAACGGGGCGGCCGCTTCGAGCGCGCGGGGGCGAACCGCGCGGGCCGCCCCGCTTTCCGTACCGCTTCCCGAGGCGCTCCCGTACCGCTTCCCGAGGCGCTCCCGTACCGCTTCCCGAGCCGCTCGCGTACCGCGACGACGTACGGCCGAGTGCCGTCAAGCGCCCAGCAGGCGCTCCAGGACCACGGCGATGCCGTCCTTCTCGTTCGAGGCGGTCACCTCGTCCGCCACCGCCTTCAGCTCCTCGTGGGCGTTGGCCATGGCCACGCCCCGGGCCGCCCAGCCGAACATCGGGATGTCGTTGGGCATGTCGCCGAAGGCGATCGTCTCCGCGGCCTTCACGCCGAGCCGGCGCGCGGCCAGCGACAGACCGGTCGCCTTGCTGAGGCCGAGCGGGACGATCTCCACGATGCCCGGACCCGCCATGACGACGTCGACGAGCCCGCCGACCGTCTCCCTGGCGATCCGGGTCAGCTCGTCGTCGCTCAGCGTCGGGTGCTGGACGTAGAGCTTGGTCAGCGGCGCCGACCAGATCTCCGCCGGGTCCTCGTACGGCACGTACGGCAGCGGGCCCTCCTGGGTCCGGTAGCCGGGGCCGACGAGGACCTCGCCCTCCAGGCCGTCGCGGCTGGCGGCCAGCGCCAGCGGTCCGACCTCCGCCTCGATCTTGGAGAGCGCCAGGCCGGCCAGCTGCCGGTCGAGGGTCAGCGAGGTCAGCAGCCGGTGCTCACCGGCGTGGTAGACCTGCGCGCCCTGCCCGCACACCGCGATCCCCTCGTAGCCGAGGTCGTCGAGGATGTGGCGGGTCCAGGGCACGGCCCGCCCGGTCACGACGATGTGCGCCGCCCCGGCCTCCGTCGCCGCGGTGAGCGCGTCGCGGGTCCGGGCGGAGACGGACTCGTCGGCCCTGAGCAGGGTGCCGTCGAGGTCCGTCGCGACCAGGCGGTAGGGGAAGGTGCTCACTTGGAGATCGGCTCCAGGACCTCACGGCCGCCGAGGTAGGGACGCAGCACCCCGGGGACGCGGACCGAGCCGTCGGCCAGCTGGTGGTTCTCCAGGATCGCCACGATGGTGCGCGGTACGGCGCACAGCGTGCCGTTCAGGGTGGCCAGCGGCTGCACGGTCTTCTTGCCCTCCTTCTCGTCGCGCATGCGGACGGAGAGGCGGCGGGCCTGGAAGCCGTCGCAGTTGGAGGCGGAGGTCAGCTCGCGGTACTTGCCCTGGGTCGGGATCCAGGCCTCGCAGTCGAACTTGCGGGAGGCGGAGGCGCCCAGGTCGCCGGTGGCGACGTCGATCACCTGGAACGGCAGCTCCAGGGAGTTCAGCCACTGCTTCTCCCACTCGAGGAGCCGCTTGTGCTCGGCCTCGGCGTCCTCCGGAGCGACGTACGAGAACATCTCGACCTTGTCGAACTGGTGGACGCGGAAGATGCCGCGGGTGTCCTTGCCGTACGTGCCGGCCTCGCGGCGGAAGCACGGCGAGAAGCCGGCGTACCGCAGCGGCAGCTTGTCGGCCTCGATGATCTCGTCCATGTGGTACGCGGCGAGGGGGACCTCGGAGGTGCCGACCAGGTAGTAGTCGTCCTTCTCCAGGTGGTACACGTTCTCGGCGGCCTGGCCGAGGAAGCCGGTGCCCTCCATGGCGCGCGGGCGGACCAGCGCGGGGGTGAGCATCGGGATGAAGCCGGCCTCGGTGGCCTGCGCGATCGCCGCGTTGACCAGGGCGAGCTCCAGGAGCGCGCCGACGCCCGTCAGGTAGTAGAAGCGCGAGCCGGAGACCTTGGCGCCGCGCTCGACGTCGATGGCGCCGAGCGCCTCGCCGAGCTCCAGGTGGTCCTTGGGCTCGAAGCCCTCGGCGGCGAAGTCGCGGATGGTGCCGTGCGTCTCGAGGACGACGAAGTCCTCCTCGCCGCCGACCGGAACGTCCGGGTGGACGATGTTGCCGAGCTGGAGCAGCAGCGCGCGGGCCGTCTCGTCGGCCTCGTTCTGCTCGGCCTCGGCGGCCTTGACGTCGGTCTTGAGCTGCTCCGCCTTCTGCAGGAGCGCGGCGCGCTCCTCGGGGGAGGCCTTGCGGATCAGATTGCCGAGCGACTTCTGCTCGGAGCGGAGTTCGTCGAAGCGGACGCCGGACGACCTGCGCCGCTCATCGGCGGAGAGCAGGGCGTCGACGAGGCCGACGTCCTCTCCACGGGCGCGCTGGGAGGCGCGAACACGGTCGGGGTCCTCACGGAGCAGGCGAAGGTCAATCACCCCCCCAGGCTACCGGTGCGACGCCGGACGACCCCACCCGATAGAGCAATACGTCGCGCTTTGCCCGAATTGCTTTGGTATTCCCGAATTCCCGTGGGAGGGTTCTCCACAGCAATGCGCGGCGAGAGTGAGTTATCCACAGGCTGTGCGAAAGATCTGTGGACCACGAAGATCGCTTTCATTTTCCCACTCCTTCGAGTGGGAATTGCACACTCCGAAGAGTGGGGTCCCGGAGCTGGGCTGACGGCTGGCCGGTGCGGATTTGTCGACCGGACCCGCCCGCCTTGTCGACTTGTCCCCAGGTCGAGGAGCGCACCTGTGGATAACTCCTGTGGGTAACTCCGGAGGCCTCGCGGGCCGGGTCAGGCCCGGCCGCCGGTTCGACTCAGGCCCGGGCTTCCGCTGCGGTCAGGCCCGGCCGTCCTGGGCGCGGGCCAGCCAGTCGGAGGCGTCCATGAATTCCACGTCCGAGGTCCCGCGCCGCAGCGGCCGGACGTCTTCCCGCGAGACGCCCGCCCGCGGATAGGAACCGAGGAAGCGGACGTTCGGGCAGATGCGCTTCAAGCCCATCAGCGCCTCGCCGACCCGCCGGTCCGAGATGTGGCCCTCGGCGTCGACGGCGAAGCAGTAGTTGCCGATTCCGGCGCCGGTCGGCCGCGACTGGATCAGCATCAGGTTGACGCCGCGCACCGCGAATTCCTGCAGGAGTTCCAGCAGGGCACCCGGGTGGTCGTCGCCCAGCCACAGCACGACGGAGGTCTTGTCCGCGCCCGTCGGCGCCGCCGGCCGGGCCGGCCGGCCCACGAGCACGAAGCGCGTCTCCGCGTTCGCCGCGTCGTGGATCTCGGTCACCAGGGCCTCGAGACCGTACGTCGCCGCCGCGAACTCGCCCGCGAAGGCCGCGTCGAAACGACCCTCCTGGACCAGCCGGGCGCCGTCCGCGTTGGAGGCGGCCGACTCCCAGAGCGCGTCGGGAAGGTTGTCCCGCAGCCAGTTCCGCACCTGCGGCTGGGCCACCGGGTGCCCCGTGACCGTCTTGATCTCCGACAGCTTCGTGCCGGGCCGTACGAGCAGGGCGAAGGTGATGGGCAGCAGCACCTCGCGGTAGATCATCAGCGGCTCGCCCGAGGCCAGCTCGTCGAGTGTCGCGGTCACCCCGCCCTCGACCGAGTTCTCGATCGGCACCAGCGCCGCCGCCGCCTCGCCGTTGCGCACGGCGTCCAGCGCGGCCGGGACCGAGACCATCGGAACGAGCTCCCGCGTCGCGGCCTCGGGCAGCGTACGCAGCGCGGCCTCCGTGAAAGTGCCTTCGGGACCGAGATACGTATACCGGGTGGCGGACATACGGTCACCCTAACGGCCCCGCGCCCCAGGAGGCCCCTCCTCTCAGGCCTCCAGCAGTCGCTGGCCCACGTACTCGCCCTCGGCCGGCCCGCCCGGCACCGCGAACAGACCGCTCGCCTCGTGCCGGAGGAACGGCGACAGCGCGTCACCCCGGTCGAGCTTGCGCTGCACCGGCACGAAGCCCCGCAGCGGGTCCGCCTGCCAGCAGACGAAGAGCAGTCCGGCGTCCGGAGTGCCGTCCGCGGCGATCCCGTCGTGGAAGGAGAACGGCCGGCGCAGCATCGCCGCGCCGCCGTTCTGTTCGGGGGCGGAGATCCGGGCGTGGGCGTTGTCGGGGATGACGACCTTGCCGTCCGGGCCGATCTTGTGCAGATCGAGCTCGGTCGTCTCGGTCCCGCCGGTCAGCGGCGCACCGTCCGACTTGCGCCGCCCGATCACCTTCTCCTGCTTGTCCAGCGGCAGCTTCTCCCAGTCGTCGAGCAGCATCCGGATCCGTCGGACGACCGCGTACGAGCCGCCCGCCATCCAGTCCTGGGCGCCGGCCGCGTCCTGCGGCACGAAGATCCGCCGGTCGAAGTCGGGGTCCGTCGGCTTCGGATTGCCCGTGCCGTCGATCTGCCCCATCAGGTTGCGTGCCGTCATCGGGCGGGCGGTGGCACCGGCCGAGCGGTTGAAGCCGTTCATCTGCCAGCGCACCCGGGCCGCGTCACCCGCGTCCTTCTGGATCGCGCGCAGCGCGTGGAAGGCGACCAGCGCGTCGTCCGCGCCGATCTGCACCCACAGATCGCCCTCCGAGCGCTTCGGGTCGAGCATGTCGGAGGAGAACGCCGGCAGCGGGTCGAGCTGCGTGGGGCGGCGCGCCGCGAGCCCGGTCCGGTCGAAGAAGGTGCGCCCGAAGCCGAAGGTCACCGTCAGGGAGGACGGACCGGCGTCGAGCGCGATGCCGGTGTCGGGGCCGGTGGCCGCCGGCCTGCCCGCCATCAGCGCCTTCGCCGTGGCCGACCAGCGGCGCAGCAGCGCGGCGGCCTCCTTGCGGCCCGCGCCGGGCGCGAGGTCGAAGGCGACCAGATGGCCCCGGGACTGCAGCGGAGTGGTGATCCCCGCCTGATGTTTCCCGTGAAACATCACCTCGGTCGAACCGACCGTGGTGAGGGCCGGCGAGCCGGTGGAGCCGGAGTCGTCTCCGACGGCGGAGATCCCCACGCCGCCGGCCGCACCGATCACGAGGCCGGCCGCGCCCGCCGCCCCCACGGTGCCGAGGAGCCGGCGCCGGGAGATGTCGAGGTTGTCGCCGCTCCCGGGCTTGTTCACGGTCATGCTCTCGGAGTCGCTCACGGGCTCGTTCGCGGGCTCGCTCACGAGTCTGTTCTCGGACTTGCTCACGGTCAGCCGATCTTCACGTTCTTCTCGATGGTGGTCTGGTCGATGTCGGAGGTGCGGACGGTCACCTGCATGAGCCATTCGCCCGGCATCGGCAGCTGGACGCCGGTCGCCGTCCAGTGTCCGGTCTGGACGCGGTCCGGCAGCACCGGCAGGGGGCCGATGTCCTTCTCCTTGAGGGTGAAGGCGACCTTCACCTCGGGTACGTCGAGACCGCGGCCATTGGGGCGCAGCACATAGATGTGCAGGGCGTTCGCGCCGACGCGGCCGGGGTCGAGGGTGAGCTGCACCGTGCCCTTGCCGTCCACACCGCCCGTGTCGAAGGGCAGCCGTACGTCGATCGGGCGGTTCGGCACCGCCGCCGAGCCGGCGGCGGCCCGGCCTCGGCCCGCCTCCTCCTCCGTACGGGCGGGCTCGGTCGAGGTCAGCACGGTCGTCACGGCGAGGAGGACGACGGCGACGGCGGCCTCGGTGAGCACCGAACGGCGCAGCCCGGCCCGCTCGGGATCGGCGTCCCGCGCCTTCTTGCGCGCCGCGGTGGCGACGGCGGCCCGCTGGCGCGCGAGCTGCGCGGCCCGCTCGGCGTCGGCGTCGGCGTCGGCCTCGGTCCCGGCCGCCTCCCCCGCCGCTTCCTCGGCCGGCTCGTCGGCGTCGGCGACCACGTGATCCGCGTCGGCGTCCGCGTCGGCGTCCGCGTCGCTCTCGGCCCCTGCGGTCGCGGCCGTCCGCTCCGCGAGCCGCCGCACCCACCGCCGTGACACCCAGCCGATGCCCACGAGGACGGCGACCAGCCCGATCTTGACCAGGAGCAGCTGCCCGTAGCGGGTGTCCGTCAGCGCGGACCAGGTGCCGACCTGCCGCCAGGACTGGTAGACGCCGGTGGCCGCGAGGACGACGACGGAGCCGAAGGCGAGGTTCGAGTAGCGCTCCACGGCCCGGCGTTCGACGGACGGGTCGCGGTGGAGCGCCACGAGCAGCGCGGTGAGCCCGCCGAGCCAGGTGGCCACGGCCAGCAGGTGCAGGATGTCGACCGGCATAGCGATGCCCGGCTGGAGCCCGGTCGAGGCGTGCTCGGCGAGCGCCCACGTACCGGCGATGCCGGCCGCGACCACGCTGCCGCCGATGGCCAGGCCGAAGGTGAGGTCCTTGTGCTCCTTCTCGTCCGTCCGCCGGGCGTACGCGCCGAAGAGCACGGCCACGAAGAGCGCCGCCGCGCCGAGCAGCAGCAGGCGCGAGGAGAGCGCGGCGCCGGTCTTGGTCTCCAGGACGGCCCGCAGCCCGCCGAGGTCGAAGACGTCCCCGAGCTTCCCGGTCCTGGTGTACGGGTGACGGAGCAGCAGCAGCGCGAGGGTGGCGGCGGTCAGCGTGAGCCAGCCCCGCACGACGAGCCGCTGCACCGGACGCACCGAGGCGCCGCGCGGCCAGCAGGCCAGGACGAAGACGCCGCCGCCGACGAGGACGACGAAGCCGGCGTACGCGAGGTAGCGCGCGATGCCGTAGAGCGTGCCGACGAGTCCGCCGCCGACCGCGGTGTCGGGCAGCGCGACGGAGGTGGTGGACGGCGCGCCGATGGAGAAGGTGAAGGCGCCGGCGACGGGATGGCTGTCGGCGGAGACGGTCTGCCAGGCCACGGTGTAGGTGCCGTCGGGCAGTCCCGGCAGCAGCGCGACCCCGTAGCGGACGACGGAGCCGCTGCACAGGTCGCGGATCTCCCCGGTGTCGACCCGCTTGCCCGAGGGGTCGAGGACCCGGATCGAGTCGTCGCTCATGGCGACCTGCTCCGAGAAGGTCAGGTTGACCTCCTTGGGGGCGGTGGCGACCACCGCCCCGTCCTGCGGGTCGCTGCCGGTCAGCGCCGCGTGCGCGGACGCGGGGCCCGCCGTGGCGAGCAGGGCGGCCAGCAGCGCGGCGGCGACGAGCAGCAGCCTGGTGAGGGCGGGCCCGAGGCGCGGGGCGGTGGTCGTCACGGTGTGTGTCACTCCCTGGGGCGAGCTCAGTGCTGCTTCGGGTTGTGGTTGGGCGCCTCGACGGGAAGCTCGACCTTGATGGGGCCGGCCTTCTCGAAGTGCAGCTCTATGGCGACCTTCTCGCCCTGCTTGGGCTGCTTCTTCAGGCCCATGAACATGATGTGGCTGCCGCCGCGTTCGAGCTTCAGCTCGCCGTTCGCGGGGATGTCGAAGGAGTCGACCCGCTGCATCTTCTGGTTCTTCGTCTCGTGGATCTGGACGTCGTCCGAGATGCCGCTGGTGACGGAGGTGAGCTTGTCGGCCGTGTCACCGCTGTTGGTGATGGTGAGGAAGCCGCCCGCCATGTCCATCACGGGCTGGGGCATGAACGCGCCGCTCACCTTGAGTTCGGGTCCGCCGTCCTCGGACGAGCAGCCGGTCAGGGCGAGCGCGGCGGCGAGTGCGACGGCGGCGGACAGGGCGGTGGTGCGGCGGTTCACGGGTTCTCCCCCTTGATGAGCTTCGGCAGGTCCTTGGCGTAGTCGTCGGCGGTGGTGTCCTCGCCGTACAGCACGTAGCCCTGGTCGGTGGTCGGCGAGAACGCGATCACCTGGGCGCCGTGCATGGAGACGACCGAGCCGTCCTTCTCCTTCTTCGGCGGGTCGATGCCGATGCCGATGGAGCGGGCACCGGCCTGGATGGCCGAGAAGTCGCCGGTGAGTCCGGTGAAGCTCGGGTCACCGGCGGCCGGCAGCCACTTGGCGAGCTCGGCGGCGGTGTCCCGCTCCGGGTCGGTCGTGACGAAGACGACCTGGAGCTTGTCCTGGTCGGCCTTGGGGAGCTGCTTGCGCGCGATGGCGATGTTGCTCATGGTCAGCGGGCAGACGTCCGGGCAGTGCGTGTAGCCGAAGTAGATCAGGGTCGGCTTGCCCTTGGTCTTCTCCCGCAGGTCGTACTTCTGGCCCTTGGTGTCGGTGAGGACCAGGTCGGGCTTGGTGAAGGGCCGGTCGAGGACGGTGGCGGCCTTGGTGTTGTCGGTGCCGCCGGAGATCTCGGCGACCGGCGCGACGCTCTGCGAACCGGGGGTGTCGCCGTCGCCGCCGAGGCCGACCGCGGCCGTGACGCCGATCGCCGCGACGATGGCCGCCGTCGCGATGATCAGCGGGGCCCGGCGGCCGGGGCGGCCGCCGTCCGTCCCGCCCTCGGCACCGGAGGTCTGAACAGCTGTCTTCTTGTCGGACATGGGTGTGTCTTTCGGTGAGGGGACGGCCGTCAGGCCGAGCGGCGGCGCCCGGCCAGGACGCCGAAGGCGATTCCGGCGACACCCACGAGGATGCCGATCACCCCGAGCACGCGGGCCGCGGTGTCGGTCGAGCCGGCGGCCTCCTCGTGCTTGCCGCCCTGGTCGTCGTGGCCGGCCTTGTCGGCGGCCTTGTCGTCGGCGGCGGGCGTGGCGCCGCCGCCGTGGTGGTCGCCGGTCGCGGCGGACAGCTTCAGGACCGGCGCCGGGTTCTCGGGATCGGCCGCGCCTTCCTTGGGCTCCTCGATCCAGCGCACGACCTCGTTGTTGTCGTAGGTCTGGATCGCCTTGAGGACGAGGCGGTCGGTGTCCTCGGGGAGCTGCCCGAGGGAGAGCGGGAACTGCTGGAACTGGCCGGGCCCGATCTTCGAGCCGTCGGCGGTCCAGGTGACCTTGGCGACGGCCTCGTTGATCTTCTTGCCGTGCAGCTCCAGCGGCTTGGCGAGCTTCGCCTTGGTGACCTCGGCCTTCCAGCCGGGCACGGGCTGCGGCATCACGGAGGCCAGCGGGTGGTCGGTCGGGAAGTTCACCTCGACCTTGACGGTGGAGGCGTTGTCGCGCTCGTTCGGCACCTTCACGTTGACGGTGGCGTAACCGCCCTTGGCGGCCTCGCCCTGCGGCTGCACGCTCACGTGGGCGAAGGCGGTGCCGGAGAGCAGCAGCACGGAGCCGGCGGCGACACCGCCGGCGAGGGCGGCGCGGGACAGGAACGTACGGGGCAGGTGCGTACGGGAAACGCTCATGGCAGAAGACACTCCAGCTCGGAGAGGCGATGCGGAAGACATCCGCGAGACAGGTACGGGCGGTCCACGCGCTTGCGCCGGCGCCGACGGACATCGGGAGACGCGTCCGGACGACGGGCCCGTTCCCGGTCCCGGTCAGGGGACGGGGTGACGGGCTCGGCGACGGTCTCGGCGACGGTGTCGGCGGGCGGGCAGGCGCGGACGGCCGCGGAGCCGCCCCGGGGGAGCGGTCCGCGTCAGGCTGCGAGGACGCAGTGGGCGGCCGGCGGGCCGCGCCTGATCACCGTGTGCTGAAGTGCCTCCGCCACCGGCGGCGGCGAGGAGTCGGCCGCGGTACGGGCGGGCCCGCGCGGCCCGGTGGCCGGAGCGCCCGGCAGGCCCGCGAGCAGGGTCCGTACGAGCGAGAGCGCCGCGCGCAGCGAGCGGACGAGCGCGCACTCGGCGAGCTCGACGGCACCCTGCACGGACAGCGTCATCAGCCGGCCGAGGGCGAGGTCGCCCCGGCGCAGCAGCCAGCCGGTCGCGAGCGCGGCCAGGAGGTGGCCGAGCAGCATCGGCAGGCTCGGCACCAGTTCGGCGGCGCGGGCGGTCGCGGTCGCCGCGTCCGTCGCACCCGTCGCGCCGACCGCGCCGGCGAGGTGCTCGTGCGCCCCGGAGCCCGCGGTGGTCCCGGGCGCGCCGGCGACCGCGGGCGCGAGGCCGGCCTCGCGGACGATCCGGGCCGCGTCGGCCGGGTTCAGCGCGGAGGTCCCGCCGCAGACCAGCTTGGCGGCGAGCCGGAGCAGGGTGTCGTCGCCCTGCGGCGGCACGGTGATCCGGCGCTGGCCGAGCCCGAACAGGGCGTGCAGGCCGAACTGTCCGACCGCCAGCGCGCCGACGATCGCGGGCAGCGAGCGCTCGCGTCCGGCGAACAGCACCGTGATCCCGAAGACGCCGAGGAACCCGGCGACCAGCGACCACGCGGCGATCCCCGCACAGGCGGCCAGCGCGTGGCCGAGCGCGGACAGCACGACGCAGACCGCGGTGAACACCGCGGCCCTCAGCAGGCGTGGCGCGAGCGCGGGGGCAGACATGGCGGGCCCATCATCGCACCAGCCCCACCCCTGCCACGCGGCAGGTCCGGAAGGTCGCTCTTGGGGTCCTTCCGGCCGACATGGCCCGGCACGTCGGCCGCCGCGCACCGCCCCACCGGGCCGACATACACCGGCGTCCGGAATCGCGCATCCGCCGAACGGGGGCTGTTGCCGTGGGAGGGGGCTTATGGACCACGCGCCACGGCAATACGTATCGGTATGTCGTGCCGCAGCATGTCGAGCCGCAGCCAGGAGGCTGGAGCATGAGCATCTGGTGGTCCCTGCATCTGCGGCGCGAGGCCGCGAGCGTCCCGCTCGCCCGGCGGCTGCTGCTCGGCACGATGGAGACGGCCGGGGTCGACCCGGACGTCTCGTACGAGCTGTCGGTGGCCCTCACGGAGGCCTGCGCCAACGCGGTCGAGCACGGCGGCGCCGTCCCCGGCCTGGGCGGCCCGGTCTCCGAGGCGTACCGCGTGACCGCCTACCTCGACGGCGAGACCTGTCGCATCGAGGTGGCCGACTCGGGCCCGGGGTTCTCCGGAGCCCCGACGGAGCAGCGGGCCGTGGCGGCCGACGAGGCCGAGAACGGGCGCGGGCTCCGGCTGATCGAGGAGCTCGCCGACCACGTCCACTTCGGCCGCACGGGCCGGGGCGGCGCGCTGGTCAGCTTCGACAAGATCATCAAGTGGCGCCCGGACGCGCCGCTGGCACTGACGTAACCGGCGGAGGTGCCGACCGGCGACAACAGAAGAGCCCCCGCCGAACCGAATCGGCGGGGGCCCTTCACAAACTGCGGGATCAGCCCTTCAGGCCGGCCATCCACGCCTCGACCTCGTCGGAACGGCGCGGCAGCGCCTCCGAGAGGTTCCGGTTGCCGTCCTCCGTGACGAGGATGTCGTCCTCGATCCGGACGCCGATGCCCCGGTATTCCTCCGGCACGGTCAGGTCGTCGGCCTGGAAGTAGAGACCCGGCTCCACGGTCAGGCACATGCCCGGCTCCAGGGTCGTGTCGACGTACGCCTCGGTGCGCGCGGCGGCGCAGTCGTGGACGTCCATGCCGAGCATGTGACCGGTGCCGTGCAGGGTCCAGCGGCGCTGCAGGCCGAGCTCCAGGACCCGGTCCGCCGGGCCCTCGACCAGGCCCCACTCGACGAGCTTCTCGGCGAGCACGCGCTGGGCGGCGTCGTGGAAGTCACGGTAGGCGGCGCCCGGCTTCACCGCGGCGATGCCGGCCTCCTGCGCCTCGTACACGGCGTCGTAGATCTTGCGCTGGACGTCCGTGAAGCGGCCGTTGATCGGCAGGGTGCGGGTCACGTCGGCGGTGTAGAGCTCGGTGGTCTCCACGCCGGCGTCGAGCAGCAGCAGGTCGCCGGAGCGGACCGGGCCGTCGTTGCGTACCCAGTGCAGGGTGCAGGCGTGCGGACCGGCGGCGGCGATGGTGCCGTAGCCGACGTCGTTGCCCTCGACGCGGGCGCGCAGGAAGAAGGTGCCCTCGATGTAGCGCTCGCTGGTCGCCTCGGCCTTGTCGAGGACCCTGACGACGTCCTCGAAGCCGCGGGCGGTCGCGTCGCAGGCCTTCTGCAGCTCGGCGATCTCGAAGTCGTCCTTCACGAGGCGGGCCTCGGAGAGGAAGACCCGCAGCTCCTCGTCGCGCTCGGCGGTGACCTTGTCGACGAGCGCGGACTCGATGCCGGCGTCGTGGCCGCGGACGTTGCGGACCGGGCCGGTGGCCTCCTTCAGCCACTCGGGCAGCTCGCGGACGTCCTTCGCCGGGATGCCGAGCAGCTGCTCCGCCTCGGCGAGGGAGTGACGGCGGCCGACCCACAGCTCGCCCTGGCCGTCGAGCCAGAACTCGCCGTTCTCGCGGTTCGAGCGCGGCAGCAGGTAGATCGTGGCCTGGTGGCCGTCCTTGACCGGCTCCAGGACGAGCACGCCGTCCTGCGTCTGGTCGCCGGTGAGGTACGCGTACTCGGTGGAGGCGCGGAAGGCGTACTCGGTGTCGTTCGACCGGGTCTTCAGGTTGCCGGCCGGGATCACCAGGCGCTCGCCCGGGAAGCGGGCGGAGAGCGCGGCACGCCGGGCGGCGGTCTGCGCGGCCTGCGCGATCGGCTCGAGGCCGTGCAGCTCGGTGTCGGCCCAGCCGGACCGCATGTTCTCGGCGAGCTCGTCGGAGACGCCCTGGTAAAGGCCGTTCTTGCGCTGCTTGATCGGCTGCTCTTCGGAATCCTCCGGGGTCTCCGGGTTCTCCGGCGTGAGCTCCTCGGCCACGGGTCTGCCTCCTTGTGGGTACGACAGTGGTACGACACTGAACCTTCACCATCGTACGGTCGTGCGGAAGGGTCCCAGAGGCGGAAGACCCATTACCGGCAGGTCACCCGCGCCGGGCGGTGAGCATCCTCACTGCCGTCTCACTCGAAGCGGGCGGCCAGCAGCACCACGTCCTCGCCGTCGCCGTCGCCGTCGCCGTCGGCGGCGGGGGCGTCGAGGCCTTCCGGGAGTACGGTCCGCAGCACGTGGTCGGCGACCGCGCCCGGATCGGCCCGGTCCGCCTTCGGCACGCTTGCCGCAGCGGCGTGCAGCCGGGCGAAGGCCCGGTCCATAGGGTCGCCGGTGCGCCGGAGCAGCCCGTCGGTGTAGAGCAGCACCGTTTCTCCGGGGGCGGGCGACAGTTCGACGCTGGGCGCCTCCCAGCAGGACAGCATGCCGAGCGGGGCGGACAGCGAGGTCTCCACGTACTCGGTGCGGTGCTCGCCGACGACGAGTGGCGGCGTGTGACCGGCCCCGGCCAGGACGATCCGGCGTGCGGCCGGCTCGCAGTAGGCGAAGAGGGCGGTCGCGGAGCGGGCGGGCTCGGTGAGGCGGAGCAGCAGTTCCAGGTCGGAGAGGACGGCGACCGGGTCCTCGCCCTCCATGACGGCGTACGCGCGGAGGGAGGCGCGCAGCCGTCCCATGGCGGCCAGGGCGCTCGGCCCGCTCCCGGTGACGGAGCCGACGGCGAGGCCGAGGGCGCCCTCGGGGAGCGGCAGCGCGTCGTACCAGTCGCCGCCGCCCCGCGGGCCGGTGCGGTGCCGGGCGGCGAGCTGGACGCCGGGGACCCGGGGCAGCCGGCTGGGCAGCAGTTCCTCGGCGACGGTGGCGACGCGGACCCGCGCGCGCTCGACCTCCAGGAGGCGGGCGAGGTGCTCGGTGGCGAAGCGGCCGTAGAGGCCGACGAGATGGCGCTGGCGTTCGGCGGGCTCGGCCGGCTCGTCGTACAGCCAGACGAGGGCGCCGAGCTTCCCGGCCTGCTCGGTGGCGAGCGGCAGGGCGTAGCTGGCGGCGTAGCCGAGGCGGGCGGCGACCTCGCGGTGGCGCGGGTCGAGGTCCTCCTCGCCGCGCAGGTCGGGGATGGCGACGGGGCGGGGCAGGGCGCCCTCGGGGAGCGGATCGAGTCCGTCGAGGATCCGGCCGTACGAGGTGACGCTGCGGGGCACGGTCTCGATGGTGCCGAGTTCGGCGTGGGCGAGGCCGAGGCCGACGGTGAGCGCCGGGCCGAGGCCGTCGGCGGGTTCGAGGACGGCCATGCCGCGGCGGGCCCCGACGAGGGCGGCGCCGGCGCGCAGCACCTCGCGCAGCGCGTCGTCGAGCGAGCCGGCCCTGATCAGGGACTCGGTGAGTTCGTGGAGCAGGGTGAGGTCGGAGACCCAGCCGGCGAGACGGTCCTGGAGCGGTCCGCCGGAAGGCCCGGCGGGACCGGAGGCGGCGGACACCGCGGAGGACATTGCGGAGAGCGGCGCGCCGATCGCGGCCGCAGTGTGCGGGGGAGAAGGAACAGTGGAATCGATTCCGGCCACTTTCGGCGCGCGTGGGGTACTCATCGCACTCGGCTTTCCGACCTGCGCGTTTCATGCAATAGCATCGCAAACCCCCAAGTCATTCTGCGCCGCTATCCATCGATCCACATCTACACGCACATGTGGATCGATGTCCAGCATTGTCACCATGGGACTTCTGGTGTCCGTGAGATCTGGCGAGAGGGTTGAAGAGTAGGGGAAGTTGGCCGAAAATTGCCCCCGGTGTGCACCATTTGCGGTCGACTGGCGTCGTTTGAAAGCGCGTCATTTTGAGCGTGACGGGTACGTAATCGGTGACGGGCAGGGGCAGTTGGAGACGCCCCTGAATACGGACGCGGAACCCGAGCGTCCTCATCACCGCAGGCCGCACCCCTACCCCGAGTGGCGGGGAACGTGTTCCGGCAGGATCGACCGCCTGGAACGCCCGCCGAGAGCGCCCGCCGAGTCCGGGCGCGGCTCGTATGCGCTGAGGCGCGAGTGATACGCACGGTGAAGACATGTGTGCGTACGGTGACGTGCACGTGGTGTGATGTGGATTCGGCGTTCAACGGAAAGGAACGAGCGCTCATGCGCGAGATCCTCGGAAGGCGACGCAGGCTCCGGTTCGGGCGCGGCAGGCGCGGGGGCCCGGCGGGCGCGTCGGACCTGGTAAGCACGGCGGAATCGGCGGACGCAGCGGAAGCGGCGGACGTTCAGGGCGCGGGTCGCTGGGCGCCGGCAGCGCGCGGCGCAAGGGGCGCGCGCCGGGCGCGCACGGCGTCCACGGCGCCTACGACGGACGACCGGCTCGGCGCGGCGCTCCTGTACGCCACGGAGTGGGACTGGCCGGTCCTGCCCGGCGTGGGCCTGCGCGTGAGCGGAGCGTCGGGCGAGACGTCGCCGTCCGGCGACACGCGCACCACGGCGAGAGCCGGGGCGGAGGCGGAAGCGGGCGGTTCCGGCGCCGAGGCGGGCGGTCCCGGTGCGGAAGCGGGCGCCGGCGGGCGCGAGACCGACCGCCGCAGGACGCCGTGGTGGGCGGCCGGGCCGTGGACCACGGGAGTGTCGACCACGGGTCTGTGGGCGGCCCTGACGTCCAGGACGGGCATGCGGTCCAGGACTGTCGGCGCCGGGCCGCTGCCCGCCGTCGTCGGCTGTGCCTGCCCCGATCCCCAGTGCGTCGTGCCCGGCGCGCACCCCTTCGACCCGGGCCTGCTCGCGGCCACCACCGACGCCCGCATGATCCGTTGGTGGTGGAGCCGCCGGCCCGAGGCCCCGGTCCTCCTCGCCACCGGCGGCCGCGCCCCTTGCGCGGTCAGCCTGCCGGCCGTCGCCGGCGCCCACGCGCTGACCGCGCTCGACGCGCTGGGCATGCGGCTCGGCCCGGTCGTGGCCACGCCCACCCGCTGGGCGATCCTCGTCGCCCCGTACGGCATGGAACGGCTCGGCGAGCTGCTGTACACGAAGGACTGCGTGCCCAGTTCGCTGCGCTTCCACGGCGACGGCGGCTATCTGCCGCTGCCGCCCTCGACCACCGGCACCGGACAGGTCCGCTGGGAGCGGGCGCCGCTGGAGGGCTCGGCGCGACCGTGGCTGCCCGACGTGGAGGCCGTCGTGGACGCGCTGGTCGAGGCGAGCACGAGCATGCCGGGCGGCGGCAGCAGACTCGCGTACTGAGCGCGCGTAGGAGCTTGCGTACGGAGCTCGCGTGCTGAGTTCGCGCACTGAGCTCTCGTACGGAGATCGCGTACTGAGCTCTCGTACGGGGAGCGGTGCCGGCCGAGGGCTCGGGCGCCGCGCGCCGGGTTCACCCGAACGGGTGCGGAACACCCTGTCATCCAGGCGAAACGGGCGCGCGCCCGGCCGGGAGCCCACCGGCCGCGGATATCTTCGCGGGAAGGATCCGTTCCCGATGATCCGTTCCCGTGGGATCCGTTCCCGAGAAGCAGGTGAGCCGACGTATGGGGCGCATGAGTCCGGCACAGCTTCGTGGACTGGGGCTCGGTGCCGCCGTGCTGATCGCCGTCCTGGTGCCGATCGCCGCGTCGGCCGGCCCCGCGGGAGGACCGGCACGGGGCGCGACCGCCGCCGGCAGCGGCGCCGGGGCCGCTGGGGACGGGAAGGGGAACGGGCTGTTCCCGGAGCTGAGCCTCGGGCCCGCCCGTGACGCCGCCGCCGGTACCGCGCCGGACACCTCCTCGGACGCCGCCGCGGAGGCCGCCCCGGAGGCCGACGCCGATCCCGGGGAGCCGCGCTCCGCCACGCGCTGCGGACCCGAACTCGCCTCTCCCGACGGGGTCGAGGCGCAGACCTGTGTGGTGACGGAGGGCGCCGGCACCTGGGCCCGTACCTACTACCGCAACACGACGGGCCGCGAGCTCGACGCCGTACTCACGCTGATGGCGCCCGGCGGGCGGACCGTACAGGTGCGGTGCGCGGTCGAGGCGCGGGACGAACCGGGCACGTGCGAGACGCCGAAGGAACCCGTACGGGGCGGAGCCGACGCTTATACGGCGGTCGCGGAATTCGCCGGAGCGGGAGAGGGCGGCAACACGCCGTTGCTGCTGCGCTCGGGAAGCAACGTGGCGGATCCGGACGGCAGTTGATCCAAGAACGCGGAATCCAGGATTCCGTGACGGGCGCGCGCCCGTCCCTCCGGAAGGATCCCGGACATGAGAACGCCCGATCGCTGGCGACGGGGGATGCACCAGCGACCGGGCTTCCAGAACGGTAACAAGAGATCTGCCGTTCGCAAATTCGATCTCGGTTATTCGGACAGGGATTTAGCCCTTCCGAGGGGGGCTTGTGGCGGACGTCACCGACCGGTCGGTCTGTCAGTCACGGATACCGCCCCGGGTATCAGCTGAGCGTCACCTGACGGTTGGTGAGGCCGCCGCGCGCACGGCGCTCCTCCGGGGTGAGCGGGGCGTCCGAGGCGAGCGCCGCGGCAAGGCGCTCGGCGAACTCGGCGGCCGGCTTCTCGCAGTCCTCCGCGGTCATCGAGGTCGGCAGGTCCCAGACCGGCACCATGAGCCCGTGGGCCCGGAAGGAGCCGACGAGGCGGGTGTCGGGGCCGAGCGAGGAGGTGCCGGCGGCCTGCAGGCGGGCGAGCGCGTCGAGCAGCTTCTCCTCCGGGTGCGGCATGACCCAGCGCAGGTGGTTCTTGTCCGGCGTCTCGCACCAGTACGCGGAGTCCACACCGGTGAGCTTCACGGTGGGGATCGCGGCGGCGTTGGCACGCTCCAGGGAGGCGGTGACCTCCGGGTTGGAATTGTCCGCGGACTCCGGAATCCAGAATTCGAATCCCGAGTGCACGACCGGCGAAAAATCGCTGTCGGTGTCGAGCAGATCCTGAAGTCGCGGACCCTCCGCCGGTACGCGCCGGGGGGCGACCGGAGTGCCGGGCTCGGCGACCAGGGCGCGCTCCAGGGTGTCGGCCAGGTCGCGGGCCAGGTCGCCGGACGAGGAGTCGTTCTGCAGCGCGACGAGCACCGAGCCGTCGTCGCGGCGCAGCGCCGGCCAGGCCATCGGCAGCACGGTCGCGAGGGCCACGGACGGCACGCCCTCGGGCAGCCCGCCCTTCAGGGTGAGTGGCACGGTCGCCGCGGGCACCAGCTCGCGCAGCGCGACCCAGTCGCACTCGCCCGGCAGGCCCTCGAAGGGGCGCTGCACGTGCTCGGTCACCGCGTGCGAGGCGGCGCGGCCGTGACACGCCTTGTAGCGGCGGCCCGAACCGCACGGGCAGGGCTCGCGCGCGCCGACGACCGGGATCTCCCCGTTCGTGACCTGTGCCTGGCCGGTGGTGCCGGCCTTGGCGGGCTTCGTCTGGGGGCGCTTCTTGGCCATGGTGTGGCTTTCTCCCGATCGCGGCGGTGCTGTCTCGGGCGCGAGCCTAGCCGTACGCGGTCCCGCGCGCGGGTAGGGCGGTGCCGGTTCCTCCGGGAGCACCGGTCGCGGTGAGGCGCCGCGTGGCGCCGCACCCGGGGACCTCACTCCGGCTCGTCGTACGGAGCGCCGGTCGCGCGGGATGCGCCGCGCGGCGCCGCTCCCGGCGACGTCACTCCAGCTCGTCGTACGGGAGCGCCGGTCCCGGGGAGGTGCCACCCGGCGCCGCACTCGGCGACGTCACTCCAGCTCGCCGTACGGGAGCGCCGGTCGCGCGGGATGCGCCGCGCGGCGCCGCACCCGGGGACGTCACTCCAGCTCGTCGTACGCGTCCAGGAAGTCGAGTCCGGAGCCGCCGCCGACCCGGGCCGCGAAGTCCTCGCGGCGGTGGCCGCCGGTGACCTGCACCCAGACGGTGACCTCGCCGGTCGCGCTGTCCCGTACGCCCCAGTCCTGGGCGAGCGCGCTGATGATGTTCAGCCCGCGGCCGCCGCGCGCCGTGACCGACGGCGTGGCCGGAACGGGACGGGTGGGACCGCCGCCGTCCGTCACCTCCACCAGCAGTCCGCCCGACCGGTCGATGCTCCAGGCCGCGCGGACGTCACCGTCGCCCATGTCCGCGCAACCCAGCGGTCTGCCGTGCCGACAGGCATTGCTCAGCAGTTCGGAAAGGATCAGTACCGCGTCGTCGACGACCGATTCGGCCATTCCGCTGCGGCTCAGCTGCTCCCGCATCCGGTGCCGCGCCTCACCCACGCCCGCAGGGCCATGGGGAACGGCCATGCTCGACGACGTGGGCACCTCCTGTGCCACCACCAACGCCACCCCCGAGACCTCCTTTGCCCCACGCCACGAGGTGAATGCCCCAATGGCCTGGACCGGAAACCGGCCAGTACGCCTCCGGTGACGCACTCGTGACGATCGCGTACGTCCCGAACGCGCCGGTGCACACCCCGCACACCCGTGACGAGCGGTGCAAAGGGGGGCTTCAGAGGCGGCCCAGTTGGGTCAGGACCTGCTTCGGCCGGTTCGTGATGATCGCGTCCACGCCGAGCCGCTCGCACAGCTCGACGTCCTCCGGCTCGTCCACGGTCCACACGTGGACCTGGTGGCCGGCCTTCTGGAGCCGCAGGATCACGGTGGGGTGGTGGCGCACGATCCGGATCGAGGGACCGGCGATCCGCGCGCCGGCCGGAAGCCGTCCGTCGCGCAGCCGCGGCGAGACGAACTGGGAGAGCGAGACCGTGGGCAGGGTCGGCGCGGCCTTCGCGATGCGGTGCAGCGAACGCGGCGAGAAGCTCATGACGCGCACGGGCGACTCCTCGGGCGCGGCGGGCGCGGCCAGACCGAACCGGTCGAGGAGCTGCAGCAGCTTCTCCTCCACCTGGCCGGCCCAGCGGGTGGGGTGCTTGGTCTCGATGGCCAGCTCTATGTGGCGGCCGGCGTCGGAGACCAGCTCCAGAAGGCGCTCCAGGGTGAGGACGGAGGTGGCCCCGGGGTCGCCCCAGTCGGGGCTCTCGCCGGCCTCGTCGCGTCCCTTCCAGGTGCCGAAGTCGAGCGCGGCGAGGTCCGCGAGCTCCAGGGCGGAGACGGCGCCCTTGCCGTTGGAGGTGCGGTTGACGCGGCGGTCGTGGACACAGACCAGGTGGCCGTCCGCAGTGAGCCGGACGTCGCACTCCAGGGCGTCGGCGCCGTCCTCGATGGCCTTCACGTAGGCGGCCAGGGTGTGTTCGGGGGCGTCCTCGGAGGCTCCGCGGTGGGCGACCACCTGGACGGAGGCTCGGCGGCTCGGCTGGTGTGGTGCGTGGGTCACCGCGTCATGGTACGGGTGTCCGTTATGGCCTCATATAAAGATAGGGGGTGCGGACACACAGCTCCGGCTTACAGTGGCCTGACGTGCTGTGGGAAAAGCTGACCGCAGCGACCGTGCAAACCGTGCGACGGTCGGACAGTGAGCGAGGAGAGAGCTGTGAGCACCGAGAACGAGGGCGCGGCGGTTCCGGCGGACCAGAGTGCCCCGTCCACGCCTCCCACGCCTCCGCCCGCCCCGCCCGCTCCCGCCACGCCGCCGTCCACGCCTCCGGCGCAGCCCGCGCAGGGCGCACACCCGTCCGCCGAGCCGGCGCCGCAGCCGGCGCCGCCGGTCGCCTCGGCCCAGGAGCCGGGGGCCGCCGAGCCGACCACGGCGCTCCAGAAGCCGGTCACCGAGCCGGTCACCGAGCCGGTCACGGCGGTCCAGGAACCCGTCACGGCGGTCCAGGAACCGGTGACCGCCGCGGCGCCGGCGCCCAACACCACCCCGGCCGCCGTATCTGCCCCCGCCCCCGCCCACGCCCCGGCGCCGGCCGCGGCTGCCGGCGGATGGCCGCCCGCTCCGCCCGCGACCCCGGCCTGGGGTGCGCCCGTCCCGCCCGCCCCGGAGGCCCCGCGCAAGCGCGCCGGCGGTCTGGTCGCGGCCGTCCTCGTCGCGGCCCTGGTCGCCGGCGGTGTCGGCGGCGGCATCGGCTACTGGGCGGCGTCCCAGCGCGACGGTGACTCCGGGAGCTCGACCACGGTCTCGGCGGGCGACGCGCCGTCCTCCTTCAAGCGCGACCCGGGCACGGTCGCGGCGGTCGCCGGCAAGGCGCTGCCGAGCGTGGTCACCATCCAGGCGAAGTCCGGCGGTTCGGACGGCGAAGGCGGTACGGGCACCGGCTTCGTCTACGACAAGGAAGGCCACATCGTCACCAACAACCACGTGGTGGCGTCGGCGGCGGACGGCGGCACGCTGTCCGCGACCTTCTCCAACGGCAAGACGTACGACGCGGAAGTCGTCGGCCGCGCGGAGGGCTACGACGTGGCCGTCCTGAAGCTGAAGAACGCGCCCGAGAACCTCGTGCCGCTGCCCCTGGGCGACTCCGACAAGGTCGCGGTCGGCGACTCGACCATCGCGATCGGCGCACCCTTCGGCCTGTCGAACACGGTCACCACCGGCATCATCAGCGCCAAGAACCGCCCGGTCGCGTCCGGCGACGGCTCCGGCGGCAAGAACTCGTACATGAGCGCCCTCCAGACGGACGCCTCGATCAACCCGGGCAACTCCGGCGGCCCGCTGCTCGACGCGAGCGGCGCCGTGATCGGCATCAACTCGGCGATCCAGTCGGCGGGCAGCGGCTTCGGCCAGTCCCAGGCGGGCTCGATCGGCCTCGGCTTCGCGATCCCGGTCAACCAGGCCAAGAACGTCGCCGAGCAGCTGATCAAGACGGGCAAGCCGGTCTACCCGGTGATCGGTGCGGTGGTGAACATGCAGGACCGCGGCGAGGGCGCGACCATCGCCGACCAGGGCACCGGTGGCACCCCCTCCATCACCCCGAACGGCCCCGCGGCCAAGGCCGGCCTGAAGCCGGGCGACGTGATCACCGCCTTCGACGACCGCCAGATCGACAGCGGCCCGACCCTGATCAGCGAGATCTGGACCCACCAGCCCGGCGACTCCATCAAGATCACCTACGAGCGCGACGGCAAGCCCGCCACCACCACGGTCACCCTCGGCGAACGCACCGGCGACAACTGACGACATCACGGCGACCGCGCCCTTTACGGCAGCCATACGTCGGGGCCCGGCGAGCCGGTAGGCTGTAGCCGCTCCACGCCAGGTGACGTGGGGTGAGGGTGGGTTGCCCGAGCGGCCTAAGGGAACGGTCTTGAAAACCGTCGTGGCGCAAGCCACCGTGGGTTCAAATCCCACACCCACCGCAGCAGGTCAGAGAACGTGCTGATCAGAAGGGGTGTCCCGACCAGGGGCACCCTTTCGTCGTAGGAGCTGTCTCACCCTGCACCGCCTGTGTGCCGCATTGGATCACTGCGTGTGGACCAGGCGTGGACCGGTGGCGGAACCTCGGCGACGGCCTCAGGCCGACCAGTTGGCGTCCGTAAGATCTACGCAGTGCCTTGTGGCCGGCATCGAACCGTGTTCAGGATGCGTAGGCGGTTCTGTAACCCACGAGAGTGCGTGGACTGCGTGACACGAAGCGAGGGTGCGGAAGATGAGCAAAATCGTTGAGCAGTATTGGTCCGGTGTAGCTCGTCGCCTCCAAGAGGAAGTGGACACATTCAATAAGCTGATTGGTCACGCTGGCGAACAGGGGAGGGAAAACGAACTCTCTCTGGTTCGACTTATGGAAAACCTTCTCCCTGCAAGCGTAGGGGTCGGTAGCGGGATGATTATTGACTCTTTCGGTGGAGTTTCGAAGCAGACAGATATCATCATCTACAGCTCTGCCAGCCAGCCCTCTATCCTCGCACAGACAACGCAAGCGATTTACCCAGTAGAGAACGTGCTCATGACTATCGAGGTGAAGACGACCCTCGATGAAGATGAGCTTGCTGACTGCGCAGCCAAGGCCGTTAAGCAGAGGGGTTTGCGTTCAGCAGCGGGGAGTGATGCGCCTCCGATGATGGTTCTTGCCTATAACGCCACATCGATGCTGTCGACAGTTGCCGAGCAGTTGCGGAAGGTTGAGGAACCTGGCCGGGCTGATGCCCTCTGCGTGGTGAACCCAGGAATTCTGGCCGGAGCGTCGCTCCCCGGAAGCCCTGGAGGGAATGGAAACTATGCAATCGGTCTGGCCGCGCTGCATTCTCTCGATGTTTCCGGAGGGAGAGAGTCGAAATCTTGGCAGCGGCCGGAGTCCAGTGAACGGGGAAGGGTTGCGCTTCGGGGAGGGATCCCGTATCCCGTTGGTCGCACCAGTATGAAGGCCGCAGATAGAATCATCGGAGAACCTGGCCGGGCTCTCCTGCTTTTCTGCTCGATCATTCTCGTTGAGTTGAGCAAGCGTGCCGGCTTGCCTGAACCGACGCTCCATCACTACTTGCAGGGTCCGGCATTGGAGCTCTTCGACCTCTAGAGGAAGTCGGACATGCCCATAGCCTCTAGCATTTCAGTGGCACCCATCGATTCGAGCCCCAGGGTGATGCACGCGTCGCTCAGGCATCGGCGGTTGGGAAGTTCGAGTCGATCCTCTGTGACGACAACACATTCTCTTCCCGTCTCGCAAATCATCAGAGCGAGCGAGGCTACGATTACCTGTGTCTGTTCGCAATCGTCGTCGAAGTCGGCAAGATCCTCACAGGCCCCGAGCACTTCTTCCTGCCAGCCGTTGTCTACGCGGTAGTGCTTCCTGTGTGCCGATGCCGCCTTGATCCAGGTGTAGAGAAACTCGCCTTCGGTGAACTTCTTGCAGTCTTGCAGTACCTGATTCGGAAAAGTGAGGTTTCCGGCAGACATTTGATCGGTGAGTCGGTCAAAGAACGGGTAGATGCGCTCCTCGGATGAGCAGAGTGCCGGAAGAGTCATCAATGCATGCGCATCTATGACGTACAGAGGCGGCATTACACCTCTTCCGCTATGCGCTGCTGGAGACTCTTGAGTTGCTCACCATTGACATTTAGATACTTGCGGGCATCGATGTCGTGCAGCTTCCCCCGCTCGCGAGCAGCCAGAAGGAGCCTTGGGTAGGTGACTCCGTATTCGCGCATTCGGACAAGGTGGGTAGTCTGGGGCTCACCACCGAATCCAGGAGAATCCACCTCTGGCGAACCTGAAGATATGGCCCGATATAGCGACTGAGGGGCAAGCCCGAGGTGAATTAGCCGCAATGCGACGCATTGGAAGCTCGCTCCGTAGCGATTCGAGATCCGGCGTACGGAATCGAAGTCCTCGTTCTCAATGCGAGTGACTTTAAGGTACTTCGCGATGTATTCGCGTAGGTGCTTTTCCGGGATCAAGAATGCTGCTGCGAACCTATCGCACCATCGCTCCTCGGAATCCTCCGGCTTGTCACATACGGCTTGCTCGTGAGAGATCAGGTGCCCGAGTTCGTGGAGGATCGTGAAAGTGCGAGCGGCGGCTACCTGACTACTGTTGTATGCAATCAACGGCACCGTTTCGCTGCGCAAGGAAAAACCTCGACAGGCGTCGCTATTCAGTGACAGTTGAAGCACCATAATGCCTTGATCCTCTAGGGATCTCCGCACCATCTTGGTGATGGCAGGCTTACTCGACTTGACTTGGATGTCGACGTTCCAGTGAAGCCAATGCTGCGCACTCTTGGCGGTTGCCTCTGGTGTTCCCTGTCGTGCGGGCAAGGTGACAGGGTGATGCTCTTCAACCCTCTCGGCTGCCCAAACGGCAATTTTCTGTCGCCGCTCAGCGAGTCGAAGTTCTGCCCGTTCCTCTGACGTCAGGGTTCTGGTGCCGTGAGAACCGAAAGGCTTGCGAAACGCTGCCTGTAGTGGTTGCTGCGTAGGAACGTTGGGTGAGAAGAAGAGAGACGTTGGACGACGGAGACTCTTCGCGATTAGCCGTAGCTGCGTCAGACCAGGGGTCTCATCCCCAGTCATCCAGGAGTTGACCGTTGTGGGGTCTGCCCCAAGATCACCTGCGAGTTGCGTCCGGCTGATGCCAGCCTGCTTCATCGCCCAGACAAGCACGTCTGGGTTGATGGGTTGCTTCTTGGCTGCCATGTACTCAGCCTAGCCATTGGCTGTCTGAGGGTCATCAGTTATGCCGACCATCAGGGTGCTGGTGTGAGTAGTACGGCTGTACCACCCACACCAGCTGCACCTTTGCGGTTGCCGCGGCTCAGTCTGTCGAATCTACTTCTTGGGCCAACAGCGCCTGCTCGATCCGCTGGTTTGCGTGGTCCTGGTTGCGGTGGAGGCTCTTAGCGTAGAAGCGGAACAGCACGGCGATGCTGTGGCCGGCGCGGCGGGCGACCTCGGCCGGGGAGACGCCGGACTCCAGCCAGAGGGAGACGCAGGCGGCACGGAGTCCGTACGGGACCTCTGCGAGCGGCGTCTTGGCTTCCTGCTCGGTGAGGACGGCTTCCCGAGCAGCCTTCCAGATGTCGCCGTACTCCTTGCTGAGTAGGCCGCCGCTGCGGACGGCTCGGAAGATCCGTCTGTCCTCGGCCGTACCAAACTCCTTGATGTGGTCACGGATCAGGCGGACGAGGACCGGGGGAATGGGCACCTCGCGGGTCGCGCGCCGGGCGCGCTTCTTGAGGCCGCGGGAGTCGTACGACTCGCCCGAATCGGTCCAGCCGGAGCCGACACGCGCCGAGCTGGACGACAGGACGACTTGGCCCCAGCCCTCCTCGGGCAGGGTGAAGTCGGACTCCTGGAGCGTCACGGCCTCGCCGGGGCGGGTTGCCGCGTAGTAGATGCACCCGAAGAACGCCTTGAGATGCTGTCCACGATCACCTTGTGCTCCTACGGCATCGATCAGCTTCCTGGCGAGAGCCGGGCCAGGCACGTATCGGAAATCGATCTCGTCGTCCGTCTCGGGCGGAGTCCAGTCCACCTTGGCCAGGGGCAGCGACGGCAGGCGTTCCAACTCGACGGCATAGCGGAGGCAGTTACTGAACACAGGCACCTTGCGGTTCACCGTGTTGTCCGCCGCAGCGGTGCCGTCCATCTTGCGGGCCAGCGCATCCAGGGCGGACCGGACGACGGCCGGTGTGTTCAAGGCCGAGATGTCCACGGACTTGCGTCCGATCCAGTCGAGGGCCGCCACGATGGGTTCCGGCGCTTCCTCGGCGTCGACTCGGGCCACGAGCTCGCCGTCCTGGTCGAGGACGAGGCGGAAGGCCCAGGAGTAGAGCGCGGCGCGCAGGACCCGGGGGGCGGGTGCCCCGCGGTTGTCCTTGACCAGGCGCGGGGTGACAGTGGCCAAGGCGTCCGCGATGCTCGCACGGTGCTTGGCCGAGGCGTTCGGCCACTTCATCACCACGTACTCCCGCGCGTGGGCGAACCACGTCGGGGACTGGGCCGCCAGCACTTCCGAGGCCGGCAGGCCGGTCTCGGTGTCGAACTGCTCGCGGTTGCGCAGCGCGGTGAGCAGTTCGGAGCGTCGGCCATCCGCCTGGGCCTTGAGCTTGTAGCTCTTGGAGAACGGCTGAGCACCGACCCGCCAGCGGAGCTGGTAGGCGGCAGCGCGGTCGGGGCGCTTGCGGATGCTCCAGATCTTCACGTCGTACGTCAGCACGCGGGCACCTCGCAGCCCTTGAACCAGGCGTCGAGGTCGGCCCGGCGGATGCGGAGCTGACCGTTGGGGAGCTTGAGGCAGCGGGGCGCGCTTCCACGTGCGCGGAGCCGGTAGAAGGCTGCCCGGGACATGCGCAGCTCTGCCAGGGCCTCCCCCAGGGTCAGCATGCGGGTGGTCGGTGCGGCGGTCACTGCCAGACCTCCCCTTCGGTCTTGGCCCGTTCCTTGTCGTCGCGGGCCTGGTCGATGTCGTGGCGGGTCTGGTTGGCGAGGAGTTCTTCGCCGGGGCGGTAGCCGGAGGCGAGGTAGGCCCAGGAGGACTCGGTGACGAGCACGGTGTCCGGGGCGGGTACGGGGTGGCCGGCGCGGACGCGGGCGGCGTCGGCCTGGGCGAGCCGCCAGGCGCGGCGGACGTCGCGCAGGGCGCCGAGGGTGGTGGAGTAGGCGCGGGACTTGGTGGAGAAGTGGCCGCGGAAGCCGAGCATGTGGGCCCACTTGCAGAGCTTGAGGTCCGCGAATTCGGGCAGGCCGCCCAGGTCCCAGGCAGTGCGGATCATCTGCCGGACGTGCCGGTGCACGGGCAGGTCCCGGAGGGGTTCGGCCTGTCGGGTGCCATCGCAGTCGGGGCAGAGGTCCTTCACCCGTCCGCCAATCGTGCCTCGGCCGGAGCAGGTCCGGCAGATCAGGCTCCGGTCCACGGTGCCGGAGTCCTCGGCGCTCTTGGTGGCGTACTTGGCGACGTATCCGGCCACGGCGGCGTCGGTGAGTTCGCCGTCGCCCAGGGCGGTGATCTCGTCGGCCCTGAACTTCTTGCCCCACTTGATCTCCTGGTCGCCGATGGTGTCGGAGGCCACGGTGAGGGTGGTGTTCTTGACGGCGGTGGCGATGGCGGTGCGCAGGTCGTCCACGCCTGCCCAGGCCGGCGGGGCGCTGTTGTGGCCGTCGGGGCCGTCGAAGCGGACGACGGCGTGGAAGTGGACCAGGCCGCGCTGCTGGTACTCGGCGACCTTGGCGAAGGAGACGCGCAGGAGCTGCTTCATGTCCTTCTGGGTGATGAGGAAGTGGGCGGCCAGGGCGCGGCGGAGGTTGAGAGTGAAGCGTGCCCAGAGGGCTCCGGCGTGGGCGTTCCACAGCACGGCGCCGGTGTAGTCGTACGTCTTCGGGTCCAGCGGGGTACCGAGTTCGGGGGCTCCCTCAGGGTGGTGGGTACCGCAGCGGCAGGCGCGGGGCTTGCCGTTCTTGTCGGTGGTCCGGTTGTGGACGGGGCCAAAGGAGGGGGCGGTGAGAGTGAGGAACACCCTGGGGTGCGTGCGGACGGTTTCGGGAACGTTCTTGCCGCCGCAGAGTCCGGCGCGGACGAGGTGGTAGGTGTCGGCGGCGTAGGTGCGGGAGCAGGCGGGGCAGCGGGAGGCGCGGCGGTTGCCGCAGGGGGTCAGGAGCCGTCCGGTCGGTTCGTCGCTGGTGGAGTAAGAGCGGATCGTTTCGCCGGTGGTGTGGTCGCGGGTGGTGGTGTGGCCGACGAGGTTGATCGGTCGGGCGCAGCCGCGCAGGCGGGTGATCTGCTCGCGGGTGCGGTCGAAGTCGCCCAGGTTGGCCAGTTCGATCAGGTCCCGGACAGCGGGGCTGATCACGTGCCGCAGGTCGAGGTCGCGGGGCATCGGCAGGAGGATCCTTTCCGCTGGTGGAAGGGCCCTCGGGCAGCACCGGGCGAGGGGCGGTGGTGCTGCCCGAGGGCATGACGGGTCAGGCCCAGGGGGCCAGGGGTGGGGAAGGTGCCGGGAGGCCGGCGGAGGGTCAGGCCGACAGGGCCGCGTGCGCGGCGGTGGCGAGTGGCAGGGCGATGCCGAGCCGAGTGCGGAGCTGGACCGCGGTGATGGGTTCGCCGTGTGCGGCCAGGTGGGATGCGGCGATGGTGCGGGCCGCGTTCATCAGCGGCTCCGGCACCGCAGGGGACGCCTGCGCCGGTGCGGGTTTCACCATGGGGGCCGGTGCGGCAGTAGCGACCGGGGCCGGGTCGGCGAGGGGGGCCGGGGGTTCGGCGACGGGTTCCATCACGGCCGGGGCCGGCTGGATGTCCGGCTCAGGTGTCGGTGCCGTGACCGTTTCGGGCACCGGGGCCGGCGCGGGACTCGGGGCGGCGGGGGTGATGGAGTGGAAGTGCCGCAGCAGAGTGGGGCCCACCGCGCCCCAGCCGAGCAGGAGGAGCGGGGCCACGCTGTCGAGGGCGGCCCGTCCGTAGTGTCCGGCCAGAATCGGGTGCGCGGTGTTGAGGGCGAGGGTCAGTAGGCCGGACAGGTGCATGAGGCGAGTTGCCGAGCGCAGGTCGCCGGCCGGGACTCCGCGCAGGGACAGGGAGCGCAGTGCGACCAGGAGCCCGACCACCGACAGGTCCACCATGGGCGCGATCAGCGGAGCGATGGGGGCCGGGACTCCGAGGCGCAGGGCCAGGGCCCACACGTTCCCGAAGGAGAACACGAACGCCAGGGCGGCGATCAAGATCATCACCACGGTGATGGTGCGCTGCGTCGTCCGGTCTTCCGTCAACGTAATTCACCTCCTTTCCTGAGGGAGTTGGGTGCGGCTGTGAGCTTGGAGTTCAGGCCGCGGCGGGGGCGTCGTCCTCCAGAGGCTCGTCCTTGCGCAGGCTGGGCGGGGTCAGGTTGGCCAGCAGTACGGTCGGGTCCTGGGTGAGGTGGGCGGTGAGCTTGGCGACGGCGGCGGCGTGGGCGGGGTCGAGGTAGGGGGTGCGGACGCGGACGAAGCCGGGGCGTCCTTCGGCGGCCATGGATGCGACACCCACGTACTGGGATCCCTGGAGGTTGATCGGGTCCATGTCCGGCCAGTTGCGGATGTCGTCCCCGAGCGCGGCGACGGACGCTTCGGTGGTGCGCTGGTAGAAGGACAGGGCGGCGCTGCACACGTCCCGGATCGAGGTGGGAATGGCGTCGCCGGTCGCCTTCTGGGTGGCCGGCACCGTGTAGATCCCGACCGACCGGCCGCCCTTGACGAGCAGACCCGTCAGGCGGATGTTCTCCGCCGCGAGGGCGGCCAGTGCGCGGGTCTCCTTGTCGCTGCCCTTGTGGTCGTGGAAGAAGGTGTGCGACTCGTCGATGACGGCGAACACCAGTGGCCACTGTTCGCTGGGGCCGACGTTCCACATGTTCGACGTGCCCAGCACCGTCCGGGCCATCGTGGCGCGGTCGTGCAGCAGCTTGACCAGCCGCCGCAACAGCGCGTTGGCCTCCCGCAGGTCATGACCGGCGTGCGCGAACACACGGGGCAGCACGTCCGCGTAGTCACCGTGGGCGGCGTCGGACACCTTGCCGTCGATCACCGCGAACTGCACGGCCGGGGACGGCCCGAAATAGGAGACCAGCGCGGTGAGCAGGTTGGACTTGCCGCCGCCGACACCACCGGCGACCACCGCCCCCGACTTGTTCTTGAGCTCGACGTGGACCGGGGCACCGTACTCGTCCCGGCCGACCGGCCACACCGTCAGGTCAGCGGGCGGCTCCCCGGTCGGCACGTACTGGGTGTGGCCGGTCAGCGGGTCGCGACGGATCGCTCGCAGGGTTGCGAGGCCCGGCTTGCCCGCCTCGACGGCGACCCGGACGCAGCCCCAGGCATCGGCCAGGAACCGGGCCTTGTCCTGGAGTTCCTTGATCCCGACCTTCGGCAGCAGCTTGACGTGGACGATCACTCCGTACTGGTCCGGCTGCGTCTTGATCACCGGGACCAGTTCGCGCGGCTTGGGCTCCGGAGCGCCCTTGCTCGTGTTGAGGGAGGACAGCCAGGGCGGGGTGCGGTCGGTGACCGACAGGCCAGCCATCTTCGCCAGCCGTGCCCACGTCATCCGGATCTTCACGGCCTGCCGGATGCTCCGGCGCATCTCCTTGTCCGCCTGCACGTAGCGGACCGTCTTGACCATCGCCCACGCCGTCAGCAGCCCGACGCAGACCACCATCACCACCGGCAGCCACCCGATGATCTCTTCCGGGCTCACTTCGCCCCCTCCACGGCCAGCTTGCCGTCACGGATGTTGATGTCCTGTCCGGCCTCAAGCCGTGCCAGAAGTGCGGTGGCCAGTGCCCGCCGCTTGGATCCCAGTGGCAGCCCCGCCCCGTCGGACGCGGACCGCATCAGGTCCCACAGTGCGCGAGTGCGCTCGCTGATCTGTTCGGAGTACAGGAACCAGTGGAGCGTCAGCTCCAGGTGCTCCAGGTCCCACTCATCGCCGAGCTCGGGATACCCGTGTGCCCGCAGCACAGCGTGCACGTCCATCAGCAGCCGCTCGCTGAACCGGGGGTCCCCCTCCTCAGGGAGAAGGACCGGGTAACCGGGAACCTCCGGGGTACCGGCCTTCCGAGCGGGGCCGCTGTTGATCTCTTCCGGAGTCATCGTGCCCTCCCCTTCCGTTGCTCGTTCATGTCCTCGATGGACGCCTTGATGTCCGCGCAGATCCCGTAGCCGTAGACCGACATCCGAGCCTCATGAACCGCGCGGGAGACGTGCCCCTGGGCGATCCAGTCCAGTTCGATCCCGTGGGCGGTGAACACAGCCAGCACGTCAGCGGAGAGGGACGAAGCCCCCTTGCCGCCGCCGGGCGGAGTGATGGAACCCCGCCCGGCAGTGGCGCCCATTACGCGGCCTTCTTGACCGCAGCGGCCGGCTCGGTGGCCGTCTCGGCCGGAGCGGCCATGGCGGGGGCCTGGACCAGCTCAAGGCGCGTGACCCGGTAGGCGACGCCGTCGGAGAGGCTCCCGTTGAAGATGCGGGCCCACGGGGTGGCGATCAGGTCCACCGGGCGGACCATGACGCCCGGCAGCAGACCCGCCGGGACACCGGACTCCGGCACGGTGATCTTGAGGATCTCGGCGCGGCCCTCCGACATCTGCATCACAGTGACCGTGTGGAGGGCCTCCCCCGTGTCGCGGTCGGTCGCGATCTCTCCCGTCTCCGGGTTCTTGATCTTCGGGGTGTTGCCGGTGCCGGTGATATAGATGTCGGTCGGCTTGACGAGGACCGGGATACGAGCCATGTGCTCACTCCTGGGATTCGGGGCCCCTGGTGGGCCCGACGAGTAAGAAAGTACCTCGCCCAGCTAGCTAGGTCAACGCAATAAGGATGAGCCACTTAGCTATGTCCAGCTAGGTGGGTTGGCCAGACTCGGTAGAACACGGGATAGCTGGGCTAGGGGTCGCTACCCTGGGACCATGACGAAACGGCCCTCCAGCGACACGCGACCGCCCTACCGGCGGATGGCGGACGTGCTGCGCGACGAGATCGAGCGGGGTGTCCTAAAGCCCGGCCAGCAGCTCCCCTCTCACCGCGAACTGCAAGAGCGCTTCGAGGTCGCCAACATGACCGCCCGCAGCGCACTGCGCGTCCTGCGGGACGAGGGCCTGATCCACACCGTGCAGGGCCGGGGCAGTTTCGTCCTCTCCCCCCGAACCGATGAGGCCGGCGACGCCGAACACCCGAGCGAGCCCGCCAGCGGCTACACCCCGCCGGCCTGGTACACGACGCCGATCGGCCGCAAAGATGTGTGGGCCCGTCCCGAAAGCCCGCCCTCACTGCGCGACCTGTTCAGGCGCGAGTCGGATACCGGCGAGGCCGAGTCGACCACGCAGCCAGCGGAACTGCCGGCCACCGGCGAACCGGGAACGCTGACCCGCCCGGACGCCAGCCCGGAGTTCAACGCCCTGGCCCGCCAGGTGGAAACTCTCACGCAGCAGGTCGGCCAGCTTGAGCAGCTTTTCCGGCAGGTTCTTGAGGCAGTGCAGAAGCCGGACCCGTCATAACGCCCAGCACGCTCGCCACCTCTTCCGCCAACTGGGCCAAGCGCTCCGTTTGCTCGCCCAACCGAGCCAGATACCTGGCCAGTTCCTGCTGCTCCCGCTCGTTCATTTCCACCCGTTCGTCGTCGTGCCGTTGTTGCGTGTCGAGGCCGGCCAACCGCCGGAGGTTTGCCCAGCGGTGATCCGCCGGCGGATGAGGGCTTGCCCGTGCCGTGCCGCAAGCCGTCACCGCAGCCGTTGAGCCAGGTCTACCGGCCGGACCGGACAGGTGCGAGGGCCATGGCCCAACGCTCCCGCCGGGTGGGCAGAAACCTTCCTTCACGTCCCGCCGTACGGGCGTGGACCTCTTCTGTGCCCTCATGCCGCTTGTCCTCCCAGTCGTCCGGCTCGCACATCAAGGGTCTGGAGAATCGCCGGTTTGGCTAACCGGCGATCGTCGGCTATGTTTCGCCGCCCCGGTTTCAGGGATCGCCTATAGAGGTCGGTTTCCCGGGGTGTGTGTGACCCCGAGTGAATGTGACGCCGATCACCTCTCACCTCTTCCGCGGCTAGTGCCTCCGAACCCTCCACGGCGTGCGACAGCAGGCCATCGAAAGCCGACACCTTCGCCGCGACGAATCGCTCCCTGCACTGGGGACAGGTGCCGAAAAGCCCTACCGGTGTGACACCACCACGTTGTGACCTGCGCCATATTTCGCCAGGTGGGCCGTTGACTCTTCCGCAGGCCATAACGATGCAACGGTCAGCCTGTGGATATCTTTCGGCGATCCCGCGAACAGACCGGCATGAAGCGACCGATTACGAGGTGATCGGGGCGAAGCATGGCAAACAGCCCACTCCCTACCGGCCGAAGTCGCCGAAGGGGTGAGCTGTCCAAAGTTTCTTTACTGGATCAAGGCGGCCCGCTGGCGCGGGCCGCGGGGGGGGGGGGGGGGTAGAGGGCGGCGGGACCCGCGGCGCGAAATCACACCCCACGCACACCCGCAATTCCATATCTACACACACGCCAAA
>NZ_JBHXFE010000022.1:1683-32935 GCF_042722475.1 Streptomyces sp. NPDC127092 | reverse complement strand
AGAGGATAACAAACCCACAAACCCCCCCCTCCCTCACAGCAGAACGCGAGGGAGGGGATCCCCCCCCCACCTTTTCCCCCCCCCCCCCCCCCCCCCCCCCCCCCCCCCCCCCGCGGCGCGGCGGCCCCAGGCCGCCGCTGGCTCCATGTCTCCGCCACCGCCCGCGACGGCCCCCGCCCGCTCGCGCCGCAAAAGCCCGAGAAGCGGGCGGCCAGACTCGTGAAGAACCCTGCCAGCCGCCGCGCGGCGAGCGCGGCCAGAAGGAGCGGGACGCATGCCAAGTCCGCACCGATCACCGCGGATTGCCGTTCAACCGGCTGTGGCGGGGGCGGCCGGCCTCCACGGCTTTACCCACCTGTTCGGGCCGGGGCCCGCGTCGGGCAAGTCCAGGGGGCCACTCGTTCAAATTCCGGGCAGGGGCAAAGCCTGCCCGAGTTGCCGGGCCAGCGTACGGCCCCCTGAACATGCCCGACCCCAACCCGAACAGGACACCGGCCAAAGCCGCTCCGGCCGGCCGCGTGGAAACCCGCGCCTGCATGAGCGAGAGCCAGAGCGTGGGCGGTGGTTGGCGCGTGAAGACTCCGACACTCAGGGCGGGCGCCGGGAGCACGGGGGACGCGTGCGTGCCGGGGCCCGGAACTATCCGCAGGGACCGGAGAAGCCACGCTGCCTTCCGGACGCTTCCGCGACCCACGTTCGCCAAACGTGGCGCGTGTTCGGCACCTCAGGGCGATCGAGAAGCCAGAGGGCATAGCCAGCGTGAAGGCGTGCCCATGGGTTATCCGAGGCGGCGGCCGTGCCGAGCCTGTGGCGGAGATCCTCACCGTCGACTGCTCGTGCGACGCGAACGTACTCGCGGTCCTTGCAGCGATAGGCCCGCTGGACGACGATCTCGACGAGGTCGATGAGCTTCGCCCTGGTCGGCTGATCATGGTCGGCAACGGCCATGCGGCGGATGAGCGACTGTTTAGTGCCCCACGCCTTTGCATGCTCTGTCCACTCGCGGGGGAACCGCGCTTCCCACTCCAGGAAGAGAAGCGCATAGGGCAGACTCGGCCCGCGGGCGCCCTCGCCCACCCACAGTCCTTCGGGCAGGGAATGGCTACACATGTCTGCGTACACCTCGCGCGCCCGCTTGAAGGTCGGCTCCTGATACTGCTCCTCCGGCCCCAGCGGCCTCGTGAGATGCCACAGCTCGTTCGATCGGTCGAGAGCAGCCCGGGCATTCCTCCGGGCCCCATCCAGATGCGCGAGTGCCGCCTCTCGCTCAGCGGGATCGTCGGCTATGAGGCTGAACGCCCAGCCCAATCGTGCGCGCCAGGCGTCGGCCTCGTCGCTGCCTGAGCCTGCCCCGGCCGCCCCATTCGTCATGACGGAGATCATCTCTCAGGCCGTGACGACGTACATCACGTATGCCTACAGCACACGGATCGATGGTGACGAGGCGCGGTGATGCAGTGGATCACCCGAAAGGCACTGGACAGGTTGTGACCTCGCGGCGTCCTGGAACCGGCGGTTACGCCGCTGTGGTGTGGGTGAAGCCGAGGGAGGTCAGTCCTTCGGCCTGGCACAGCCGGTCAGAGGGGCCGTCGACCTCGGTCTGGAGGAGCTGGTAGGCGGCGCCATGGGCCTGGCCCCAGTGCATCGCGGCCCGCCACAAGACGCGACCTAGTCCCCGGCCTCGGGCCTCGGGCAGGACAGCGAAGTACTGGGGCATGAGTTGGGGGCGTCCGATGGCATCGGGGAGCACCTCCATGGGGCCGATCGCGCCCACGATGCGGTCCTCGATGGCGGCGGCGAGGACCGGGCCGCACCGGCCGGCCTCCAACTGGGTGTGGAGGAAGGCCAGGCCATCGCCCGCCATGGTCTCGGCGAACGGGGCGAAGGTCTCCTGCACAGCGGTCGGCCAGGCGGTGACGGGCCGGACCGGACCACCCGGTTCGGGGCAGGGGCCGACGGTGAAGTCCTTCAGCTGGATGCGGGTGCCCCGCGGGTGTGTGGTCTCGGGGCCGAGGGGGCGTACGACCCGGGCGCTGACCACGTCGTGCACGGCCGCGAGTTTCGCGGCCAGCTCGGCGGCCTCCTCCACGACGCTGTCGCGGAGCCCGTAGGCGAAGACTTTGGCAGTGCCGCGTCCACGCCGACTCAGGGTGGGGATGAGGGTGTGCTCGTGCTGGTGCACCACGTCGTCACGTAGAACTTTCTCGTCCTTCTCGCCGCCCCAGCGCCGGTCCTTGTCGTAGGGCAGGAAGTCCCCGGTTTCGGCCGCTCGCAGTGTGTCCTCGAAGAGGTCGACGGTCAGAGCGTCGGGATGGACGGGACCGAGAGTGGGCACGATCGGCGCGGTCAGTTGGGGCCGGAGCCAGTCCCAGCGGAAGAACATGAGCGGCACCCTAGCGGTGGGACGGGCAGGGCTCAGGCCCCGACGCGAGTACGCCGGGGCCTGAACGGAGTTGACCGGATCGTGTCGGTCAGTGGGGGTTGTCGTCCCCGGCGTCGCAGGAGCACTCCGCGCTCTCCACGATCACGTCGAGGTCCTGGACGGCGGTGATCGACGCGGTCGCGACGGGCGGGGCGGCGCGGCGGGCCGAGGCCGGCGGGCCGGGGAGGATGGTCACCGGTACGGGCGGGGTCATGAGGCGTTCTCCTTGTCTCCGTGCTGGCAGTAGCTGTGCAGCGGCGCCTTGGCCTCCTGGTAGTGCTTGGCCAGGGGGCGGCAGACCCGGCAGGTGCCGGACAGGGCGCAGCCCTCGCACCCACCGGTGCGAAGCATGAGGCGGTCGGCGATGGCGCCGAGCCGGGTGAGGCCGTCGATGCCTTCGGCCATGAGGTCGATCTGGTCGTCGCGCCCGACCTTGCAGATCGAGACCTTGGCGTGCGGGTCGGCGTGGAAGAAGGTGTGTCCTGCGTTGCAGCCGGCGAACGGCTTGCGCTGCCGCAGGTGGGCAGCGGACTGGGCGAGCAGCGGCTCACCGCCGCCGTAGATCGTGGGCGTCATGTTCGTGTACGCGTGGTTCTCGACGTTCCACTCGTCGGCGAGGGCGGCCATCTCGTCGGCCTCGGGGGCGTTGTCCTCGGTCACCACGACGTTGATCCGCAGCGGCAGCCCCGCCTCACGGGCGGCGTCCATGCCGCGCCGGAACGCCTTCCACGCCCCGCGGCGCTGGGTGAGCGTGTCGAAGGAATCCTCGCTCGCCCCGTACATGCTGACCACCAGGCGGTAGGGCGGGCAGCCGCGGAAGAGCTTGAGGAGGTCCGGACGCCAGAGCAGCGAGCCGTTGGTGGAGATGGTGAGCATCATTCCGGCCTGCCAGGCGTACCGGTACGCGCCCTGAAAGTGAGGATCCATGGTGGGCTCACCGCCGGTGATCTGGAGCCAGAGGACACCGGCATCGCGCATGATGTCCAGCAGCCGCACCTTCTCCTCCCAGGCGAGGCCGGAGAAGGGCCGCTCGCCGAGGTAGCAGTGCTTGCAGCCGAAGTTGCAGCCGAGGTTGATCTCCCAGGAGGCCCGGCAGTAGCCGTACGGGGACGGCTCGCGCACCAGCACCGTGCCCTGCGCGGGCCGGCCACCCAGGTCCAGGCCCCACACGTCGCCGGCGGTCTGCACCGCCCAGGCGGGAAGCGGCTCACCGTCGGTGGCGGCCTGGCGCAGGCCCTCGTAGTGGTCGGCGGAGATGCGGGCGCCGGCCCTTGCTCCCGGCTTGAGGAGAAGGTGCCCGTCGAGGAACGGGGAGGCGATCAGAGCGTGGGCCATCGGTGGCCCTCCTTCCGGATCACGGAGCGGGACAGCGAACGGACTCCTGCCGGCTGGCGCGGCAGTGGATCTCTCCCAAGCCGTTGCAGGTGCCGCAGGTCTTGCCGGACGAGTTGGCGCCACTGCCACCGCAGTCCCCGCACTGTTCGTTGCGAGGCGAGCGAGGGCGCCGGGGCTTGTGCGGGCTCGCGATCAGCTGGTGCACGAGACCTCCTCCATGGCGTCTTCCCAGGTGTGCTGTTTGGCGTGGTCGGCGAACAGACAGCAGCCCTCGCCGTCAGGACCAGGGGCGGTCACCGGGCAGTCCGGCAGCACGACGAGTTCCGTCTCGTCTGTCCCTTGCCAGCGGAGCCACAGCGCGGTCCCGTATGCGCCGGCGTCGGTGAGGAGACCGAAGTGCTCACCCTCGCCGTGCGCGGACAGCTGGCACTGCACGGCCCTGTCGATGTACGGGACGGTCGACTTCTCCCGCGCTTCCCTTGCCAGGTCGAGGGGCACCCGGCGCCAGTGCGCGCAACGCATCACGACACCATCCGGAAGGACGCGACGGCGTTCCGGGCCTGCTGCGAGCACCGGGGGCAGACGCACGGCGGGTAGCGGCCCGGGTTCTCCGGGACCACCGGGTCCTCGCCCACGCGTACCTCTGTGCGAGGCCCCCACGTCTGGCCGGAGTCGCGGGAGACCCGCAACGTCATCCGTACGTCGTCCTGTCCGTTCGCCATGGCCAGGAGCATCGCGATCCGCGGGCCCGGCCAGAAAGGCCAAACGGATTACCCAACTTGGGTAACATCACCCTCGGTTGACCAAGTGCAGCGATCCGTAGTCCTCATGCCGGAGCGTGCCCGATGCCCGAGCCATCTCGCTCGAAGGAACTCCCGGTCAGCCTGCTCACGGACCCAGTGATGATCGAGGCATGCCAGGCCAGAAACTTCGGCCGCATCTTTCAGCTGGTCAAGGCACGAGCAGGCATCTATCCGTCGATGATCGCGCGCCGCTGCGACCTGACCCCGAGCCGCGTGGGCGAGGTGATCGCCGGACGACGGCAGCTGCTGCACATGGACGTGATCGAACGGATCTCCGACGGACTGCGCATCCCCGGACACATGCTCGGACTTGCCCGTCGTTCCTGGGAGACGCCGCCCAGCCTGACGGCCACGCCCCGCGAACCAGCCGAAGCGCCGGCCCCTTCAGTCGTCGAACCACTGGCCGCCGGAGTACCGGGGGCGGACGTCGACAGCATCCTCGCCCTGGCGGCCGATCGGGACCTCAGCGCCTCGACGCTGGACGCGCTGCACTCGTCGATTGCGGACTACTGGCGCCGGGACGACTAGCACGGCGGCGAGACCTTACGGCCGGCGGTCGTCGGTCAGCTCCGCTACGTCGTCGACCTCCTCAAGGAGCAGCGTCCGGCTCCTCTGCGGGACGGCCTGCACAGCATCGCGGCCGAACTGGCCCGACTCACCGGATGGACCTACTTCGACGCCCGCCAGTACCACCAGGCACGCGCCTACTTCACCGAATCGCTCGGTCTGGCCAAGGCCATCGACGACCGCCAGTTCATGGCCAACGTCCTCGCCTGCATGAGTCTCCAGGCCACCTACCAGGACAAGCCCGGCGACGCCCTCGCACTCGTCACGGCCGCCCAGGACCAGGCCCGAACGGCTGCGGGGACGACACCGCGCGTGCTGGCCATGCTCGCGATGCGTGAAGCCTTCGCCCACGCCACCCTCGGCAACCACGGCGCGACCCACACCGCGATCTCGGAAGCCCACACCCAGTTCGGCCGGATCAGCACCGGCGATCCGGACCCGGCCTGGGTCGCCTACTTCGACGAACCGAAGCTGATCGTGGACACCGGCATCGCGCACGGCCGTCTGGGCGAAACCGCACTCGCCGAACCCCTCATCGCGGACGCCCTCCGCCGCGAACACGCATCGAACCACCGAGGCCGAGCCTTCCACGCCTTCTGGCTCGCCCGCACCCAGCTCCAACGCGGCAAACTCGACGAGGCATGCCACACGGCCATGGATGCCCTGGCCCCGGCGGCGGCCGTTAGCTCGCAACGAGTCGCCGGCCACCTCCGGGAGTTCTACGAGCAGCTGGAACCCTTCCGCCGCGAACCGGCCGCGGTGGCATTCGAGGCCCGGCTACGGGAAGTGCTGCCGCGCCAGGTCAGCGGATCGCCTCGTCCATGAGGACGTAGAGCAGCCCGACGAGGGAGCCACTGCTGACGATCTCGCGCCGGTCGATCATGCCCCGCACGTCGGCCAGCGGAATCCACTCGATCCGGTCCGACTCGTTCTTCTCGGTCGGCGGACCCTCGTACGTCGCCCCATCGGCCCGGAAGACGTGGTGCTGGGAGTCGGTGATGCCGTTCGCTGGCTCGGCGTAGATCAGCGGCTTGATCGCGCCGGGACGCCAGCCGGTCTCCTCTAGCACCTCACGGGCCGCCGCGTCGGCCGGCGTCTCGCCTTCCTCGACCAGGCCCATGGGCAGCTCCCACGCCCAGGCGTCCGTGATGAAGCGGTGCCGCCACATCATCAGGACCTCGCGCCGCTCGTTGATGACGGCGGCCACAGCCAGGTGCCGGAGCTTGACGACGTGGTGCTCCCAGCGGTGCCCATCCGGCGTCTCGACGTCGGTGAGCCACAGGTTCACCCAGCTGTTCTCGTAGATCGGACGTTCACCGTGGATCTTCCACTGCATCGCTGCGGCCCCTCTCGATCGGCCTCCAGCATCGCAGAGCTACAGCCACGGACTGCCAGGTTCAATCAAATTCACGTCATAGTGACGAATAGGTGTCCGGCCTGAGGAGCGCGCGGATAAAGTGATTGGCCCTCGCTCAAGACCGTGAGCGGGGGCCAATCTGTTGTCAGCCAGTTACGAAGCTAGGGCTAGCTGTTGTTGCCTTCCTGACGACCGCGGCGACGCCACCGTGCGAGTGCACTCCGGCCGACCAGTACACCGATAGTTGTGACAGTGCTTGCCGCCAGATTGGCGAGGATGTCGATGAGAAAGCCCTGCATGTGCTCTCCATGGGCAGCTTGAAGCTACCCACCGGATGAGCGGGCTTGCGGCGAACGTCACGTACGTGACTGGAAAGTGACCCCGTCCTCGCCCAGGGGCTGCCCTAGTCATACGGCAGCAGATTCATGGTAGCAACGAGACGTCCAACTCGGTGAAGCCCGCAGCTCGCATCTCGTCTACGAGCTGCCACCACCTTGTCGCTTCAACCTGGGGCGTGCGCGGGCATGCTGGGCACCTGAAGACGTATGAACTGCGACCCATCATGGACCCAGGCTCGGCGTCCCGCATGGGTGACGCGAAGTATCTGAAGGCATGGGTCATCCCATGGCTGCCATCAGCTTCGCGTCGGGCCATCGTCAGACGGACTCGCGCGTGCTGCCCCCTATCGGTGCATACGATCCCGACTCGGTACTCCTTGGCCATACCGGCAGTCTCCTGTAACTCTCAAACCGTATGCGCACGTAACCTTCTGCAGCGATGATCGAGAGTTCCATCGCTGCAGTCGGAGTGTTGATATGCCCAATCAGGAGCAGGTCCTCTCGTACGCTCGCTCACTGGCCCAGACGTTGCAAGAAGGTCTGGTGTGGAAGCCCGGTCGGAACGGGGACGGTCGGGGCTGGTGGCAGATATCGGACCATCAGGAGCTTCCTGCCCTGATGGCGAACGCGTTCGCGGGCATGGAGTTTCTGCGCCAGTACGCCGGTGAGGACAGCTTCTGGACCTCCCGTGCTGCTGAGGTGTACCAAAGCAAGGGAGATAACCAGTCCACTGAGTCGGGAGCTCGCGCCGTCGGTGATGTCCTGCTCACCTGGGTTCGCCAGGTGGAAGCGGGCGTCAGCGAAATCGTGGGCGCTCGTGCTTGGTCGGAGGTCGGCCTGATCAGCACGGACATGATGGGCCAGGTGCGGCGGCTACTGAGTGACAAGCAGACCCATCCTGCTGCGGCCATCGTGCTGTGCGGTGCAGCATTGGAGAGCGCACTGCGGGCGCTGATCGAGGCCCGCGGGCTGGAACTGCCCGAGCGCCCCTCGCTCAGCACGTACTCGCAGCTTCTCCGTCGGGAGGAGCTGATCACCAAGCAGGAAGCGAAGGATCTTGAGCAAGTTGGGGGACTCCGGAATGCGGCGGCTCATGGTCAGTTTGAGGAGCTGAGTCGAGAACGCGCCGGCCTCATGGAGCAGCAGACCAACCTCCTGCTCAGCAGGATCTCCGAGCTTCACCTGTAGGACTGCTGGGGGGCGGTGCGCCCGCGCCCGCGCCGGTCGCTGTGGACCCGGCGTGGACCACGTGGCTCCACGGGGGTTGGTGGTGGGGTCGAGTATGCAGGTCGGGTGCGTGCGAGAGGCTTCCCGCAGCACTCTCTTGAAAACCGTCGAGGCAGCGATGTCTCCGTGGGTTCAAATCCCACACCCACCGCCAGGTCAGAGAAACAGCAGGTCAGAGGGCGGGCCCCGGAATCCGGGGCCCGCCCTCTGTGCTCCGGCGGCGCGCCGGCGCGGCGCGGCCGCGCAGGCGCGGTCGAGCCCGGCGATGCCCAGCGCCACGAATCCTGCGCCCGCCCGTTCGGAGAACGAGGCAAGAGGTCTGCGTTCCGGGCGCACGCGCGCCGCGCCTGGGCACTCGCCGGGCCGACCGGACGCTTGACGGGCCTGTCGAAGCGCCAAGTCGGAGGACGGCACCAGGAATTCGGGACCCATCACCCTGCGTACCAGGATCCGTTCCGGTTGCGAGCCGGGAGGCGTTGGGGGAACGTAGTGGGTGAAGGGCCTGGGGGCTGCTGAATGAGCTGGTCAAAGCGCCGCAGCAGCTGAACCCCCGCCCGGTTCACGGACAGCCCCGCGAAATCGGCACCCGAGTCATGGCTGTCATGTCAGCGCCAGGGGCGTCCCCACAGAACTACTCGTACGCCAACGAGCAGGTGCTCCCATGTCTATGCGCACGTCCCGCATCTCCACGGCCTCGGTCCTCACCGCGGTGCTGGTCGGCGGTCTCCTGGCGGCCGGTCCGGCCTCGGCCGCGCCACCAGTCGGCGCGGTGTCCTTCAAGGGGAAGGTGACCTGCAAGAACGCATTCCCGGCCCCCAATGAGTCCGTCCCCACCCGGGTATCGCTGGACAGCGACGAGGACGATGCGTCGGGTCCCACCAACAACCCGGTCAACCGCAGGGCGACGTTCGGTCCCATCACCCTCGATGTCCCGCTGGACTCGCCGTTCAGCCTCACGGTCGAAGTCACGTGCAAGGCACCGGGGAAGAAGGCCCAGACGTTCGAGAGGGCAATCCCGCTCGACAGCCTCACCGAGGGCGACGAGGTCCCGCTGAACATCAGGTAGGCGCCTGACGGCGCACACCGCGCACCGCCCCGTAGACCATGGATCTGACGGGGCGTCTGCGTCCTCTCGGTTGCACACCTCGGACGTGCGGGAGTCGGTCACACCGGTCCGGCGCCGGTCTGCCGGGTGCGAGTGAAGCCCGGCCGTGCGGTGATCGCGGCTGCCGAGGCGAGAGTGGCGTGGATCTCCGGTGCGGGCAGGCCCGCGCTCAAGGCGGCTTCGGTGAGGCGGGGAAGGAGGGTGGGGGCGAGACCGCTCTCGTGGGCGCGGCAGGCGGCCCAGAAGAGGCGGGTGTTCCGCTGGCCGCGAGGGGCGGCCTCGACGAAGCGGATCAGGCCCTGCCCGCCGTCGGACGGGCCGGCCGGCCCGGGGTCCCGCGGCGGGTCCGGCGGGGCCAGCAGGGACAGCAGGGCCGCGGGGCAGGGGGCCGGGGAGAGGTCCTCGGTTCCCGGGGCCAGGCGGTACGTGCCGCGCGCCGTGACCGATCCGGGGCCGACCACGTAGCCGCCGGCGCCGCGGATGTCGACGCCGGGCGCGAGCCGGCTCGCGGAGTTCGGGATCACGGCCTCGGGCGGGCCCGTCAGCCAGAGGTGCCGTCCGCCGCCCGGGGTGAGGACCGTGATCGTGGGCGGGACGGCGAACCCGTGCCGGCGGGCCAGCGCCTCGAACGCCGCGACACCGTCCGGTCCGCCCTCCCGCACGTCGAGATCCACGCCGATCAGCCGGTACGGCGGGCGCCCGCAGGCGATCCCGTATCCGGTGGCCCAGGGGGCGGCCGCGAAGAGGGCGCGTACGGCGAGCGGGTCCGTGGTGGCGTCGTGGACGCCATGGCCCGGCCGTCCGCACTCGCCTCGGCACGGCACGGTCCGGTGCTCGCCACGGTGCGGCGAGCGGAGCGCCGGCAGCTTGGTTCGGGACAGGGGGATGACGGGAAGCCCGCGCTCCGCCGCGGTCAGGGCATGGGCGAGGGCAAGGGCGGCGGTCTGCCGGGCAGAAGCGGCCATGGCTTCATTTTCGTACACGAGTTCGATAAAAGGAAGGGGCTCCGGGGCTGATCTGGGAACGGAAAAGCGGAGGGACGGATTGGCTGAAAAACTGCCGAAACGCTTCCTCCCTTGCAGGGCCCGGCCTCTCGGGCCCCGACCCGCTGTGAGTCGTGTGAGCTGCGCTTTTGTTGTGAGTAAGGGGGTTTATCGACTTGTCATCACGCTTGAGGGGGAAATGGCCGCTCCGGGGTGGTTCGCCGGGGATTCGGTGGGCAACTCTGATCTCGCGACGTCGAGCACAGCGACCGAGGCGGTCGGCCAACTGCCCTGGTCACACGCGTAGTTCAGTGCATACAGCGCAGCAGTTCAGCGCTTCAGAGCTTCAGTTCCCGGAGGAACAGACATGGCAAGCATCCGTACCGCCCGCGTTCTCGCCGCTGCCGCCGCCCTGCCCCTCGCCGCCGCGCTCTTCACGGGGGTGGCCCAGGCCGACAACGGTGGATTCGCGAACGACGGATCGAATGCGAGCGTCGCCACGATCATCGGCAGCGGTGTCGGCGGCAGCAACAGCGGCAACTCCACCACCACGCAGCAGGTGGCGACCGGCTCCGGCGCCTCCAACCAGAACAACACCGCGAGCGTGAACGGCTCCGCCTTCACGCACATCGACCAGTCCAACGCGGTGGTCAACTTCTATCCGTGGTGGTAGCCGGCCCGACGGGGGGATGATCGCGGGGTGAACGACGGCCCGCGCGGCGGTACTTCGGTACCGACCGCGCGGGCCGTTCCCGTTGGGCGCGAGTACGCCGTGGCCGGTGCGCCCGTCGCGCCCACCGTGGCCATGGCGCCCGTCGCCCCCGTCGCGCCCGCCGCGCGCAGCGTCCTTGACACGGCTCACGGCTCTGACCGAATCTGACGGACAGTCAGAAAACCATGAAGGGAAAGCCCGTCCTCCTCACGAGAGGCCGTCGCCGTGCACCTCGCCCCGACCGAACGGCAGCTACGGCTGCGCGCCGAGCTCCGCGCGTACTTCCGCGACGTGATGCCCGACGGCCCACCACCGCCCGCCGACTCCGCCGCCCAGCGCGCCCTGCTGCGCCGGATGGGCGCCGACGGGCTGCTGGGCCTCGGCTGGCCCGAGGAGTACGGCGGGCAGGGCCGAGGCCCCGACGAGCAGTTCGTCTTCTTCGACGAGGCCTACCGGGCCGGCGCCCCCGTCTCGATGGTCACCCTCAACACCGTCGGCCCGACCCTGATGAAGTACGGGACCGAGGAGCAGAAGAGCTTCTTCCTGCCCCGCATCCTCCGGGGCGAGACCGTCTTCGCCATCGGCTACAGCGAGCCCGAGGCCGGCACCGACCTCGCCTCCCTCCGTACCCGGGCCGTACGCGACGGAGGATCCTGGCTGATCGACGGCCAGAAGGTCTTCACCTCCAACGCCCAGAACGCCGACTGGATCTGGCTGGCCTGCCGAACCGACGCCGACCCCGGAACCCCGCGCCACCGCGGCATCTCGATCGTCCTGGTCCCCACCGACGCGCCGGGCTTCTCGTGGACGCCCATCGAGACCGTCGGCGGCCTGACGACCACGGCCACCTACTACGACTCCGTCCGCGTGCCCGTCGGCAACCTCGTCGGACCCGAGCACGGCGGCTGGGGACTCATCACCAACCAGCTCAACCACGAGCGGGTCGCGCTCGCCGCGATCGGCATGCAGGCCGAGGACTTCTACGCGGCCGCGCTGCGCTCCGCGCGTACACCCGATCCAGTGACCGGCGGGCGTCGGATTGACGGGCCGTGGATACGGATCCGGGCCGCTGAAGCGCATGCCCGGCTGGCGGCAACGCGCCTGCTCAACTGGCGTTTGGTGGGGGATGTGGGGGCGGGCCGGCTGGGGCCGGGGGATGCGAGCGGAGTGAAGTTCGCGGGAACCGAATCGGCGGTCGAGGTGTACCGAATGTGTCAGGAGATCGCGGGTGGGGCCGGACTGGTCCGAGCGGGGTCGCCGGGAGCGTTCGACGGCGGCGAGCTCGAGCGGATGAACCGGGCCGCCCAGATCAACACCTTCGGGGGAGGGGTGAGCGAGGTGCAGCGCGAGATCGTCGCGACGATGCGGCTCGGCATGAAGGGGAGGGGGCGCCGATGAACACGGAGAGGAGCGGGGACGGGGGCGCCGACCCGAGCGTCGGCCAAGTCCAGGTCGAGGGCCAGGTCCAGGGCCAGGGTCACGACACTGGCGCGGGCCAGGGCACGGGCGCGGACTCGGGCGGCCCGGGCGCGGATGTGCTGTACGAGCGGCTCAAGGCGTACGAGGGGCGGTCCACGTCCAACGCCTCGGTCGGCAAGGACCCGGTCAACGAGCCGATGATCCGGCACTGGTGCGAGGCGATGGGCGACACCAATCCGGCGTACGAGGGGCCCGACGCCATCGCGCCGCCCACCATGCTCCAGGCGTGGACCATGGGCGGCCTGTCCGGACACCCGGACCGCTCGGGGGCCTACGAGGAGCTGTCCGCCCTCCTCGACGGCGCCGGTTTCACCTCGATCGTCGCCACCGACTGCGAGCAGGAGTACCTGCGACCGCTGCGCCCCGGTGACGTCATCACCTTCGACGCCGTCATCGAGTCGGTCTCGCCGCGCAAGACGACCAAGCTCGGCACCGGGCACTTCATCACCACCCGCATGGACGTCCGGGCCGGCGCCGTGCTCGCCGGAACGCACCGGTTCCGCGTCCTCAAGTACGCGCCGGCCGGCCGGAAGGGCCCGCAGCCCGAGCCCAGGCCCGAGCCTGAGTCCAGGACGCAGCCCGACCCCAGGCCCGAGCCCAGGTCCCAGCCCACGCGCAGGCCCGAACCCACGCCCAGGCCCGAACCCCGGCGGCCCCGGCCCGTGATCAACCGCGACAACGCGGGCTTCTGGGAAGGGGTGGCGGAGCATCGGCTGCTCGTCCAGCGGTGCACCGACTGCGCGAGCCTGCGCTTCCCCTGGCTGCCCGGGTGCAACGCGTGCGGATCGCGCGCCTGGGACACCGTCGAGTCGAGCGGCGAGGGGACCGTCTACTCGTACGTGGTGATGCACCATCCACCGTTCCCCGCCTTCGACCCTCCGTACGCGGTGGGATTGATCGAGCTGGCCGAGGGCGTGCGGATGATCAGCAACGTCGTCGGGGTGCCGTACGACAAGGTGCGGATCGGGATGCCGGTCCGGCTGGAGTTCCTGCGGGTGGACGAAGAGCTCGAGCTGCCGGTCTTCCGGCCGACGGCGGCGGGAGGGCAGGGCTGACATGGACTTCACCCCCACCGAGGAGCAGCAGGCCGCCCGGGAGCTCGCCGCGCGCGTCTTCGGCGACCTCGCGACGCACGAGCGGCTCGCGGCCGCCGGCACCGGCACGGACGCCGAGCTGTGGAAGGCCCTGTGCGCCGCCGGACTGCCCGGGGCCGTCGAGGAGACCGGGCTCCTCGGGCTCGTCCTGCTCGCCGAGGAGCAGGGGCGCACGACGGCCCAGGTCCCCTTCACGGCGAGCTGCGTGTACGGGCTCCTGGCCGTGGCCCGGCACGGTACGGAGGAGCTGCGGGCCCGGCTGCTGCCGGGCCTGCGAGACGGTTCGGCGGTCGTAACGGGCGCCTTCCCGGCCGCTTCCGGGGCAGGGGCGGTGAGAGAGGGGGCCGGCGGCCGGCTCACGGGCACCGTGACGTGGGTGCCCTGGCTGCGGGACGCCACCCATGTCCTCGTACCGGACGCACAGCGGGCCCTGTGGCTGGTCCGGACCGAGGACGCCGGGCCGGTGGCGGACGTCGAGCTCACCGCTCCGTGGTCCGCCGGGCGGCTCGTCCTCGACCGGACGCCGGGGGAGGCGGTCGGCGGCCCCGGGGCGTACGAGGACGTGCTCACCGCCGCCCGGATCGCCTTCGCGGGCCTCCAGGCGGGGGTCTGCGCCGGGTCGCTGGCCCGAGCGGTGGCGTACACCTCGGTACGGGAGCAGTTCGGACGGCCGCTGTCCTCGAACCAGGCGGTCCAGCTGCGGGCCGCCGACGCGCACATGGACACGGAGTCCATCCGCGTCACCGCCTACGAGGCTGCCTGGCGGTACGACCAGGACCTGCCCGCCGCCGAGCACGCACTGACGGCGGCCTGGTGGGCCTCGGAGGCGGGCACGCGGGTCGTGCACGCCGGACAGCACCTGCACGGCGGGATGGGGGCGGACCTCGACCATCCCGTGCACCGGCACTTCCTCTGGGGCCGCCAGCTCGACGCGTATCTCGGCTGCGGCACCGAACTCCTCGCCGAACTGGGCGACCTGCTCGCGAACGGAGAGCCCGCATGAAGCCCGAGAACGCGAAGCAGGCCATGGAGGAGCCCGGCGTGAGGCCGGTCGCGGACCGCGTCCGGGAGCCGGCCACGAAGCCGGTCGCGGACCGTGGCCGGGAGCCCGGTGTGAGGCCGGGCGACGAGTTGGCGCCGCTCGTGATCCCGATCACCCGCACACTCATCGTCGCCGGTGCCGTCGCCTCCCGCGACTACCAGGACGTGCACCACGACGCCGAGCTGGCCAGGGAGAAGGGCTCCCCGGACATCTTCATGAACATCCTCACCACCAACGGCCTGGTCGGGCGGTACATCACCGACCGCTTCGGTCCCGGCGCCGTGCTCCGCAAGGTCGCCATCCGGCTCGGCGCCCCCAACTACCCGGGAGACACCATGACCTTGAGCGGCACGGTGACGGAGGTGGAGGGCGGCACGGTCCGGGTGCGAGTGGTCGGAGCCAACCGCCTGGGCCATCACGTGACGGGAAGCGTCACCGTCGAACTGCCGATGGAGGTGCCCCGATGAGCCTGCACGCCCGGGACGCCCTCGGCGGGCGGGCCGCCATCGCCGGGATCGGCGCCACGGAGTTCTCCAAGGACTCCGGCCGCAGCGAGCTGACCCTCGCCGTGGAAGCCGTGCACGCGGCACTCGAGGACGCCGGTCTCGTCCCCGCCGACGTCGACGGTCTGGTCACCTTCACCATGGACACCAGCCCCGAGATCACCGTCGCCCAGGCGGCCGGCATGGGAGAGCTGTCCTTCTTCTCCCGCGTCCACTACGGCGGTGGCGCCGCCTGCGCCACCGTCCAGCAGGCCGCGCTGGCCGTCGCCGCCGGAGTCGCCGAAGTCGTCGTGTGCTACAGGGCGTTCAACGAGCGCTCGGGGCGCCGCTTCGGCTCCGGGGTGCAGCGGCGCGAGCCGTCCGCGGAGGGCGCGGCGCTCGGCTGGCAGCTGCCGTTCGGTCTGCTCACGCCGGCCTCGTGGGTCGCGATGATCGCCCAGCGCTACCTCCACACGTACGGGCTCACGCCGGACGCCTTCGGCCACGTCGCCGTCACCGACCGGCGGTACGCGGCCACCAACCCCGCCGCGTACTTCCACGGCAAGCCGATCACCCTGGCCGACCACGCCGCCTCGCGCTGGATCGCCGAGCCGTTGCGGCTGCTCGACTGCTGCCAGGAGACCGACGGCGGACAGGCGATCGTCGTCACCTCCACCGAACGCGCGCGCGACCTGCGCCGCCCGCCCGCGGTGATCGTGGCCGCCGCCCAGGGCGCGGGCCGCAACCAGGAGGCGATGACCAGCTTCTACCGGGACGGGCTGACCGGCCTGCCGGAGATGGGCGTGGTGGCCCGACAGCTGTGGCGGACCTCCGGGCTCGCGCCCGGCGACATGGACGTCGGCATCCTCTACGACCACTTCACGCCCTTCGTGCTGATGCAGCTGGAGGAGTTCGGCTTCTGCGGTCCGGGCGAGGCGGCCGACTTCGTGGCGGCGGAGGCGCTGCCGCTGAACACCCACGGAGGCCAGCTGGGCGAGGCGTATCTGCACGGGATGAACGGGATCGCGGAGGCGGTCAGACAGGTCCGGGGCACGTCCGTGAACCAGATACCCGGGGCGGCCAGGGCGCTGGTCACGGCGGGCACGGGGGTTCCCACGTCCGGGTTGATCCTGGGCACGGACGGCTGAGGGCACGCCCCCAGCGGTGGCCGTGCGCGGCGGGCCGCCTTTCACTCGCGCCATGAGGACCATCCCGCCGCACCCCGCCCGGCCCGGACCCGACTCCACCAGGCCCCGCCTCCGGACCCGACCCGGCCCCCGGACCGGACGCCAGACCAGTACCCGCCACCCGACCGGGTCCCGGACCCGGACCCGGACCGGGACCGGGCCTCGGATCCTCCGGTTCAGGTCCGGAACCCGGGCCGGACCGCGACCCCGCACGGGCTCCCGGAGCTGGCCCTGGACTCGTACCCGTATTCGTACTCGTTCCAGGACCCGGACCCGGACCGGATTCTGGGCCCGCATCCGCGTCGGGACCGGCTCCCGGGCTGCCCTGGCCGTCGTCGCGGCGGTCGTGGCGGCCGGGGCCCTCCTGGCGGCCCCCGCGCGCGGCACCCCGGCCCCGGCGCCCGCGCCGGCCCAGGGGCGAGCCCCGGTCTCGGCGACCGCCCCCGGGCAGGCTCCGGCCTTCGCGCACGCCCCGGGGGCGCCCGTTCAGGCCGGAGCGCCAGCGGCGCCCGCTCAGGCCGGCGCGCCCGCTCAGGTCGGCGGCCCCGCGGCACTCGCTCGGGCCGGCGTGCCCGCGCCCCGTTACTTCGAGGGGCGGGCGTTCGACACGTGCGAGGCGCCGTCGCTTGACGTGATGCGGGCCTGGCGGGCCTCGCCGTACAAGGCCGTCGGCGTGTACTTCGGCGGCCGGGGCCGGGGCTGCCCGGCCCAGCGGGAGCTGACTCCCGGGTGGGTGGCCTCGGTGCACGGCCAGGGCTGGCGGCTGCTGCCGCTGTTCGTGGGTTCGCAGGCGCCGTGCGTGATCGCCGAGGCCAAGCGGCGGTACGCGATCGGCCGCACGCCCTGGCGGCAGGGCACCCAGGAGGCGGGCGAGGCGGTGCGGGCGGCCCGGGCGCTCGACCTGGCCGCGGGCAGCCCGCTCTACCTGGACATCGAGGCGTACCGGACGGAGGACGCCCGATGCGCGGAGACCACCCTGCTCTTCGTCCGGGGCTGGAACCGCGAGGTCCGCCGCCTCGGCTACGTCCCGGGCTTCTACAGCAGCGCCGACAGCGGCGTCCGGGAGCTGGAGCTGCAGCGGTTGGCGGGGACGCGGGACCTGCCGTCCGCGGTCTGGTTCGCGCGCTGGCGGGGCGAGCCCGCGCTCGACACGGAGACCGTGCTGCACCCGCTCGCCTGGCGACCGCACGGCCGGATCCACCAGTACGCGGGCGAGGTCACCGAGACCCATGGCGGCCGGCGCCTCGTGATCGACCGCAGCGTCGTCGACGCGCCCGTGGCCCACGTCGGCACCTGACGCCCGCCCCCCCGCCCGGACCTCCCTTCCCCTCCGCACCCGGCCTCGCCTTCCCCTCCCCGGCCTTCCCGTCCCTGCCTTCCCTCCCCACCCCCGCCTTCCCCTCCCCTCCCTGCCCCCGGACCCTGACTTCGCGTCCTCGGGGCTCCACCTTCAGGAGGTCCGGCGGTCCCCACCCCTACAACCTGAGGGGGAGTGCGGTTCGGGACCTGGGGCCGATCCGGCGGGCGGGGCCCGCTCATAGCGTGGAACCATGACTCCGCCGCCCTCTGGCCCCGTCTGCGCCGGTGCCTCCACGGCCGCCACGGCCAACCGCCCCGGCTCCGGCTCCGGCCCCGCGCCGTACGCCGCGTACCCGTCGTTCACCTCGTACGTCCGGGCCCGCGGTCCCGTCCTGCTGCGCACCGCGCGCTCGCTGACCGCGAACCACTCGGACGCGGAGGACCTGCTCCAGACCGCGCTCACCAAGACCTACGTCGCCTGGGAGCGCATCGAGGACCACCGTGCCCTGGACGGTTACGTCAGGCGGGCGTTGCTGAACACCCGTACGTCCCAGTGGCGCAAGCGCAAGGTCGACGAGTTCGCCTGCGACGAGCTGCCGGAGCCCGTGGGGCTGCCCGCGCCGGACCCGGCGGAGCGTCAGGCGCTGCACGACGCGATGTGGCGCGCGGTGATGAAGCTCCCCGACCGTCAGCGTGCGATGGTCGTCCTCAGGTACTACGAGGACCTGAGCGAGGCGCAGACCGCCGAGGTGCTCGGGGTCTCCGTCGGGACGGTCAAGAGCGCCGTCTCCCGGGCGCTCGGCAAGCTCCGCGAGGACCCGGAGCTCTCTCCCGTCCGGTGAGCGCGAGCGCCGACCCGGCGGACCCGGGTGTCCGCCGAGGGCGGACCCGGCGGCGAACGGGCAGGCAGGCAGGGGGCAAGTGAGGGTTACCCTCGGTTATGCCAGTGATCGCTGGCAAATTCGTACTCCTGGGTAGTGACATACCGCGTGGTACGCGCGCAGAATCAGCCCATTCCTACTGCCGCGTAGCGCCCTCGGGAGGACGCCCGTGCTCAGCACCATGCAGGACGTACCGCTGACCGTGACCCGCATCCTGAAGCACGGGATGACGATCCACGGGAAGTCCACCATCACCACGTGGACCGGAGAGGGCGAGCCGCAGCGCCGCACCTTCGCCGAGGCAGGGGCGCGCGCGGCGCAGCTGGCCAACGCCCTGCGTGACGAACTCGGCGTCACCGCCGAGGAGCGGGTCGCCACCCTCATGTGGAACAACGCCGAGCACGTCGAGGCGTACTTCGCGATCCCCGCCATGGGCGCGATCGTCCACACCCTCAACCTGCGCCTGCCCGCCGAGCAGCTGGCCTGGATCGTCAACCACGCCGCCGACCGCGTGGTCCTCGTCAACGGCTCCCTGCTCCCGCTCCTCGCGCCGCTGCTCCCGCACCTGCCGACGATCGAGCACGTCGTGGTCACCGGCGCGGGCGACCGTTCCGTCCTGGACGGCGTGGCGCCGCGCGTGCACGACTACGAGGAGCTGATCGCCGGCCGCCCCACCACGTACGACTGGCCCGAGCTCGACGAGCGCACCGCCGCCGCCATGTGCTACACCTCCGGCACCACCGGCGACCCCAAGGGCGTCGTCTACTCCCACCGCTCCATCTACCTGCACTCCATGCAGGTGAACATGACGGAGTCGATGGGACTCACCGACAAGGACACGACCCTGGTCGTGGTCCCGCAGTTCCACGTGCTCGCCTGGGGCCTGCCGCACGCCACCTTCATGACCGGCATCAACATGCTGATGCCGGACCGTTTCCTCCAGCCGGCCCCGCTCGCCGAGATGATCGAGCGCGAGAAGCCGACCCACGCCGCCGCGGTCCCCACCATCTGGCAGGGCCTGCTCGCCGAGGTCACCGCCAATCCGCGCGACATCAGCTCCATGGCCCAGGTCACCATCGGCGGCGCCGCGTGTCCGCCCTCCCTCATGGAGGCGTACGACAAGCTCGGCGTCCGCCTCTGCCACGCCTGGGGCATGACGGAGACCTCCCCGCTCGGCACCATGGCCCACCCGCCGGCCGGCCTCACGCCGGAGGAGGAGTGGCCGTACCGCGTGACGCAGGGCCGCTTCCCGGCGGGCGTCGAGGCCCGCCTGGTCGGCCCCGACGGCGAGATCCTGCCCTGGGACGGCGAGTCGGCGGGCGAGCTCGAGGTCCGCGGCAACTGGATCGCGGGCGCGTACTACGGCGGCGCGGACGGCGAACCGTTCCGTCCCGACGACAAGTTCAGCGAGGACGGCTGGCTGAAGACCGGCGACGTCGGCGTCATCAGCACCGACGGCTTCCTCACCCTCACCGACCGCGCCAAGGACGTCATCAAGTCCGGCGGAGAGTGGATCTCCTCCGTCGAGCTGGAGAACGCCCTCATGGGCCACCCGGCCGTCGCCGAGGCCGCCGTCGTCGCCGTCCCCGACGAGAAGTGGGGCGAGCGTCCGCTCGCGACCGTCGTCCTCAAGGAGGGCGCGGACGCGGACTACGAGGAGCTGCGGGCCTTCCTCGCCGCCGAGGGCGGCATCGCCAGGTGGCAGCTCCCGGAGCGCTGGGCGATCGTGCCGAGCGTGCCGAAGACGAGCGTCGGGAAGTTCGACAAGAAGGTGATCCGCAAGCAGTACGCGGAGGGCGAGCTGGACGTCACCCAGCTCTAGCGCCCGCGCGGCGGTCGGCGCCGACTGGCCTCACTCGGGGCTGGTCGGCGCCGATCGGCCTTATGCGGGGCTGGTCGGCGGCGACCGGCCTCATGCGGGGGCTGGCCGACGGCGCCAACCAGCCCCCCTCGCAGGCTAGTTGGTGCCGATCTTCGCGAGCAGGTCGACGATCCTCGCCTGCACCTCGGCGCTCGTCGAGCGCTCGGCGAGGAACAGCACCGTCTCGCCCGAGGAGAGCCGCGGCAGCTCGGCCTCGTCGAGGCCGGCGGAGGTGTAGACGACGAGGGGCGTGCGGTTCAACTGACCGTTGGCGCGCAGCCAGTCGATGATCCCGGCCCGGCGGCGGCGCACCTGCATGAGGTCCATCACCACCAGGTTCGGCCGCATCTGCTGGGCCAGCGTGACCGCCTCGGTGTCCGTCGCCGCCCGCGCCACCTGCATCCCGCGCCGCTCCAGCGTCGCCGCGAGAGCCTGCGCGATGTCCTCGCTCTCCTCGATGACCAGCACGCGGGACGGGTGCTGCTCGCTGTCCCGGGGCGCCAGCGCCTTCAGCAGGACGGCGGGATCGGCGCCGTACGCCGCCTCCCGGGTCGCCTGCCCGAGGCCGGCCGCGAGCAGCACCGGCACCTCGGCGGCGACCGCCGCCTGCCGCAGCGACTGCAGCGCGGTGCGGGTGATGGGACCGGTGAGCGGGTCGACGAAGAGCGCGGCCGGGAAGGCGGCGATCTGCGCGTCGACCTCCTCGCGGGAGTGCACGATCACCGGCCGGTAGCCGCGGTCGCTCAGCGCCTGCTGCGTGGACACGTCGGGCGCGGGCCACACCAGCAGCCGACGCGGGTTGTCCAGCGGCTCCGGGGGCAGTTCGTCGTCGACGGGCTGCGGCAGCGGCTGGTTCGACACCTCCACGGCGCCGCCCGGACCGTCCAGCGGCTCGGGCCCCTCGGCAGAGCCCTCGGCGGGCGCCTCTATGGCGTAGGCACGGCCTTCGGGCGCGGGCGTCGGCCCGAGCTTGGCCGCGGAGGGCATGGCTGGTGCGCCAGGCATGGCTGCTGCGGCGGCAGGCATGGCGTGCGTGCCGGGCATGGCGGGCGTGGCAGGCGTGCCGGGCATGGGCGTTGCCTCGACCCCCGGCCCCGGAACGGGCTTCGGCGCGGACACCGGGATCGGGGCCTCCGCCGGAGGGTGGGCCTTCGCCGTGGCTTCCGGCATCGCGGCCGGCATCGGAGCCGGGTTCACGGCCGGGTTCGGGTTCGTAGAGGGGTTCGCGGCGGGGTTCGCGGCAGGGAACGGAGTCGAGGCGGCCGGGACCGGCGCGGACTGCCTGCCTTCCTCCGCGGGGTTTCCGAGCTTGCGCCGACGTCCGGAAGGGGTGGGCGTGGGCGTCGGTGTGGGCGTGGGCGTGGCGGAAGTGGCCGGGGCGGGAGTCGGCATCGCGGACTGGACGAAGGGCACGCCCTGACCAAGGGTCCGCACACTGAACGCGCGCCCCCCTTGCGTCCCGTCCTTGGAGGGCACGGCCATGGCCGCCGGAGCAGCCGGCGCAGCCGGAGCCGCCGGGACCTCGGGCGGCAGCGGTACGGAGCCGGTTCCGGTCCCGCTCGTGGTGGCGGCGGGAACGGCCTGCGGTGCCTGCGGCACGTGCGCTGCCTGGGGCGTCTGCGCTGCCTGGGGCCCCTGCACGGCGGGCAGCGGATGGGGCTGCGGCGGCGTGTGGTCGTCCTCCGGAAGCGTCCGTACGGTCTCGTGGGCGGTGACCGGGTCGTCGCCGCGGTCGGCGTCGGCCGGCGGCAGGGCGAACGGCGTGCGCGGTCCGGCCTCCGCCGCCGCGGCCCGCTCCTGCGCGGCCGCGAGCGCGCGCCGGCGGCGGCCGGTGGGCCGGGGGGGCTGTTCCTCGGAGGGTACGGCCGGCAGCGCGAGCGCGGGGCCCGGCGCGGGCGCCGGGGATGCCATCGGGGCGACGGGAGCACCGGCGGCATCGACGGGCACACCCTGCGGCGGAACCGTGTCCCCCAGCGCCGGACGGCCCTGCGCGCTCTCGGCGGCGGTCACGACGGCGCCTTCGGCGGGCCGGCCACGCCGCCGACCGGTGCCGGTCGCGGTGCCCGTCGCGACACCGACACCGGCACCGGCACTGGCACCGACACCGGCGGTGGCGTCGGTGCCCGCGTGCTGGGCGGGGATCAGCTCCGCCGGAGTGCCGGTGGCAGGCGTGTGGTCCGCGCGGCCGCGACGGCGGCCCGTCGGCTCGGGTACGGGCACGGGCGCGCCTTCCGGCGCCATCGGGCTCTGCAGGAACGCGTCCGTGGACGCCCGCCGCGCGCGCCGCCGCCCACCGCCCTGGGTGCCGCCCAGGGTGGCACCGGCGAGGGTGCCGTCGGGGGCCGAGGCCTGCGCGGGCAGGGAGGCTTGCGGCAGGGAGGCCTGCGCGGACGGGACGGGGACCTCACCGGAGGACTCCGGCCGATGCCCGGGTCCGGAAGCCGCCTCAGCGGAAGTCACGTGAGCGGAAGGCACATGACCGGAAGACACGTCAGCGGCAGGAAGCTGTGCGGCAGCCACCTGTGCGGCAGGGACCTGCACGGAGGCCTCCGGCCGCACGGACTCGACGCCGGACAAGGCCCCGGCTGCGGGCGAGACGGGCGGCACCGGCGAGACCGGCGGAACGGGCGCCATCGGCACCGCATCCACCCCAGCCGAAGCCGAGGCCGAAGCCGAAGCCGACGCGGAGGCCCCAGGCACCCCAGCCGCCCCAGCCGCCCCCGGCAGCCCGGTCAGCGCAGCCGCCCCAGCCGGCGCGGACGCCGTCGGGGCCGCGGGCAGCGCGGGCTGTTCCGAGAGGGCCGGCGGCAGGGTCACGGTGCCGCGACCAGCGCCGAGCGGCAGCTCGACGACGTACGCGCCGCCCACCGTGCCCGGCACCTCATGGGTCTGCACGACGCCGCCGTGCGCGGCGACGATCCCGTGCACGATCGGCTGGTGGACCGGGTCGCCGCCCGCGTACGGGCCGCGGACCTCGATCCGTACGACGTCACCGCGCTGCGCGGCAGCGACGACGATCGTCGAGTCGGCGTACCCGCCGCCCTGCGCGGCCGCCCTGCTCTTGCCGGTCGCGTCGACCCCGGCCACGTCGGCGACGAGGTGGGACAGCGCGGTCGTCAGCCGTACCGCGTCCACCTCGGCCTCGATCGGCGGCGCGTGCACGGCGAACTGCGCGCGGCCGGGGCCGATCAGTTCCACGGCCCCGTCGATGCCGCCGGTGACGACCGCGTCGAGCAGCGCGACGTCCTTGACGAGTTCCTCGGCGCCCGCGTCGAGCCGCTGGTAGGCGAGGACGTTGTCGACGAGGGTGGTCATCCGGCCGTAGCCGGCGGCCAGGTGGTGGAGCAGCTGGTTGGCCTCGGGCCACAGCTGCCCGGCGTCGTCGGCGGCGAGCGTGGCCAGCTCGGCGCGCAGCTCCTCCAGCGGCCCGCGCAGCGACTCGCCGAGCACGGCCGTCAGCTGCTCCTGCCGGGCGGTGAGCGCGGCGACCCGCCGCTGCTCCTCGGTGACCCGCTGCCTCTCCTCGGCCAGCTCGGTCTCGTACCGCTCCTTCTGCCGCTCCAGCTCGGCGGTGTGCCGCTCGGCGGTCTCGGCGACCTCGGCGGCGTGCCGTTCGGCGGTCTCGGCGGTCTCGGCGGCGTGCCGCTCGACCAGCTGCTCGTACGGCCTGCGGTCGGTGAAGGTCATGACGGCGCCGACGAGCTGGTCCCCGTCGCGTACCGGCGCGGTCGTCAGGTCGACCGGGACCCGGTCGCCGTTCTTCGCCCAGAGCACCTGGCCGCGGACGCGGTGCTTGCGGCCGGACTTGAGGGTGTCGGCGAGCGGCGACTCCTCGTACGGGAAGGGCTGGCCGTCGGCACGCTTGGGAAGGATGAGCGGGTGCAGCTCGGCGCCGCCGAGCTCGCCGGCGCGGTAGCCGAGGATCTGCGCGAAGGCGGGGTTCACGAGGACGACCCGGCCGTCGGTGTCCGTGCCGACGACGCCCTCGGACGCGGCGCGCAGGATCATCTCGGTCTGGCGCTGGGAGCGGGCGAGTTCGGCCTCGGTGTCGAGGGTGCCGGTGAGGTCGCGGACGACGAGCATGAGCAGCTCGTCGCCGGTGTAACCGCTGTACGAGTCGTAGGCCTCGCGGCCGTCCTCGAGGCTGGCACTGGTGACCTCGACGGGGAACTCGCTGGCGTCGGTACGGCGGGCCATCATCCGGGTCGGCCGGGTGCGGCCCCGGTCGTCGGTGCCTTCGGGGCGGCGCATCGAGCCGGGGATCAGGCGCGAGTCGAAGTCCGGGAGGAGGTCGAGCAGACCGCGGCCGACGAGGGCGGTGCCGGGGGTCTCGAACATGCCGAGGGCGATGGTGTTGGCGTTGACGACGGTGCCGTTGCAGTTGACGAGCACGAGACCGTCGGGGAGCGCGTCGAGTATGGCTGCGAGGCGAGCAGCGCCTCGGGATGGCCTGCTGCTCACGAGACGCTTCCTCCCTGAACCCACTGCAACTGCACTTGCCCGCAGCCCTTGCCTGGTGCTTGGTGCCTAGTGGCCGGCGGGCCCCATCTTGCCCCTCGGGCCGCGGCCTGTCACTGGAGGGAGTCTAAGGGAGGGCGGGCCTCCGCCTCTGGAGACGGGGTGGAGGTTCGGTGCCCGGCAACGGAGCCGGGCGGGCCGCCCGGACTTGCCCCCGCTCCCTTCCCTGGTGAGGTCAGCCGGTGACGCGGGGGAGGACGGGTCGGAGATTCTCCCAGCGGTCGATCTCGCAGCCGTTGGCGCGGGAGAAGCGGGCGTCGACGGAGCGGCCCTGCCAGCGGCCGGTGATGTGGGCGGTGGCGGGGCCGCCGTACTGCTGGGTGCACAGCTGATCGGCGGGCACCGGCTTGAACGGGTCTTCGCCGGCCTCGGCGAGCTGGCCGAGCCGCTTGCAGGCGTTGCCGGCGGCGGGATGGGTCCCGCCGGGCTTGCCGTCGCACTCCAGCTTGAACGTGCCGTCGGCGTCCCCGTGCCCGCTCTTCTCGATGGTCACGGTGAGCGAGTCGGGCTCGGAGAGCAGCGGCAGCGGGGGCAACGGCCCGAGCCCGATGGCGGTGGTGGCGAAGGTCGCGAGGAGAAGGGGGCGCAGCATGACGGACTCCCGTGGGGTGCGTGCCTGGAGCGGAGGGACGGGCGGGCGTTCTTCCCTCACTAACGCTCCGGGCTCCACTGCGTTGCGCAACCGGGAAGGAGCGGGCGGGGGGAGGGGGAAGGCGGCGGGCGGCGGGATGGCGACAGCCGAGGGGAGGAAGGCAGACGGAGCGGGACGGAGCCGGGGGAGCCGGACCGAGCTGGCGGGAGCCGGACCGAGCCGGACCGAGCTGGACCGAGCTGGCGGGAGCCGGGGAGTCGGCGGGAGCCGGGGGCCGGGGAGCCGGACGGAGCCGGACTGGCGGGCCGGGGGAGTCGACGGGAGCCGGGGGCGCGCAGGGGTGAGGCCTTTGCCCTGGCCCCCCGGCGCCTAGTACGGTGATAAGCGATTGGTGGCACGCGGCTTGTCTGTGTCATCATCTGCACGCACCACTCGCGTACGCGCGGGGTGCATGGAGGCGTCGCCTAGTCCGGTCTATGGCGCCGCACTGCTAATGCGGTTTGGGCCTTAAAGCCCATCGAGGGTTCAAATCCCTCCGCCTCCGCCACACGAAGCCCCGGCCCCCAGGACCGGGGCTTCGCCCGTCCCGGGACCCACCACAGGAACCCGCGCGCCCGGGGGACCGATCCGCAGGAACCCGCGCGCCAAGGGATCAGATCTCTCAGAGACCCCCGCGCCAGGGGATCGGATCTCTCCGAAACCCGCGCGCCCAGGAACCCACACCCTCGGGAGATCCACTCGCCCGGAGATCCACCGGCCCCGAGATCCACTCGCTCCGAGACCCACCCACTGCCTGGAGATCCACCCACCCCGCTCAGGCCTCCGAGCCCCACCTTGCGGACCCTGCTGAAGCCCCACGGGCTCCGCCCGCGCGCCGCTCCCGCTCCGCTCGTGTGACCCCGGTCTCTTTTCGAGCGTTTCCGCCCCTCTCCACCTCCGCCGAGCTGACGGCCGGCCCCCGTCCCACCCGGTGATCGTCTGGCGTTTTCGCAGGTCACAAGGGGTGCGCCCAATGGATTTCACATGACGGCGGCAGTCATGTAATGTTCTTCCTGTCGCCGCGAGCGGGCCGAAAGGCCGGGGAGCGGAGGCGAGAGAAACAAAAAACAAGCACTCGTAGCTTAACGGATAGAGCATCTGACTACGGATCAGAAGGTTGCAGGTTCGAATCCTGCCGAGTGCACACAGGTAAGAGGCCCGGACGAGAGTCCGGGCCTCTTGCGTTATGGGGCCGTACAGCAGCGAAGTACAGCAACCGCCTCGACTGCCAGCAGTCGGGTCAGCCGGTGGCGCCGCCCATGGCATCGGACAGCTTGCCGATCGCGGTACGCACCTCTGCGCCACCTTCGGGTGGACCTTGAGCGCGCCCAGCAGCGAGCTGCGGACGCCGGCGCGACGGGCCCGCAGGGCGAACATCCGGGTGAGGTTCCCGGCTCGATGGGATGTGCGGAGCCACGACGGCCGCCGACTGATCGCGCAGCAGTGAGTAGACAGCAGCCATGGCAAATGTCCCGCGAGGAAGCGATTCCCCTCGTAGAGGGGCTCATGAGCGGAGAGGCATCCGAGCGCGAGTCCTCCGAAATCCTGGCCGCCCTCCAACGAGGCCTGGCCTGCCCGGACACCAGCAACGGCGCTAAGGCTCCGGGATGGGAGGGGGCCGCGGGCGGGTGCAGGCCGGTGGGTTGTAGTGGTGGGGAGCTCTCATCCCGCCTGCCGTTGGCCCACACACCGTGGAGCAGACACGGCACTGGGCGTCCAGGTCGTTCGTACAGTGGCGCGCTCCACCTGAACACCCAGCACCGCGCCTGCTCCACGGTGTGTGGGCCGACGGCAGAGGGGATGGGAGTTGGGTAGACGTGGGTACAGGTTGCAGGCAGGCGAAATTCGGGATGAAGGAAGTTGTGATGGCAGACGAGTGGGAGTGGCTGCGTCAGTTGCAGCCTTCCGAAGAGTTACCAGAGCGCCTGTGCGTTCCAACTGCTTCACCACCGCTCAACCTCGGTGTGCAGGTGATCTCCAGCAACATCGTCGGCAACGACGTGGTCGAACTCGCCGCGCAGTACATGGCCGAGTACGCCCGGCTCGAATTGTGGATGGGAAGCCACGAGCCGCCCCTGGGCTTCCAGCAACAGTTCGAGCGAGGCCGGGCTCCTTCTGAGGCGATGCTCGCGGTCTACGGGGCCTGGGTCGAGTTCGAAACCGCTTACCAGGCATCCGGCAGGAAGGTCGACCGGGTGCGCGACGAACGGGAGAGGCTAAAGGCGGCCCTGCGTCAGGCCGTGGATGCCCTCGTGCGGGCCCGAATCGAATAGCGGTGAGTGTCTAACTGCGTGACAACGCCGACGAACCGCGGCGGACGAGCGCGGGCGTCTGCGGCCCTTCAGCGCAGGTGAGATCCGCAGACGCCCAAGGCAGCGCCACCACCTGAGTTGCTTGCTTCGGGACGAAGAGGTCCCCGTGCCAGATAGAGCAACTGTGCGAGTACATCGACCTCACCCTGAGCGAGGGCGGCGTGGACGTGGCCGCCCTCGCGGCGAGGGCCGGCATCGAGCGGTCGCAGATCACGGATCGCTGGCGCGACTGGTGACGGTCGTGCGGTACAGCGGCGATGTACCGCGACGCCGGCAACCGACCGGGTCCGGTCCCGGCCTCTTGCGGTGGACAATGGCCGCGTGACGTTGACGGTTTGGGTTGATGACTGGCAGATGCAGTGCTGCGGGGAGAGCTTCTCGCCGGGCGATGTCGTCTCGTGGACGCTGGTGGAGGTCGATCCGGAGGACTACGCCGACACCGTCGGCGACGAGCGGGCCGCCGGCATCGACTTCCGCGAGGAACACCACGGCGAGGAAGAGGGGCAGGCGCCCACCTCGCTGGAGGTGGTGTCGATCGCCGAGGTGCATTGTCATTACGACGTGCCCCCGGGCGCCACGGAAAAGGTCAACTACCCCGTTCCCGGTACGACCGTGCTGGTGCCCGTCGAGAAGGCGGACGGGTGGGCGAAGATTCGACCGGGGGTTCGGTTCGCGGGTTACCTGGTGACCGCTCGGCGTGCCACGGCCTGATCGATGCCTCGCGACGCGGCCGAGGCGTGGTGCCGGAGGCCTGGGGCGTAGTCGATAGCGTCTGGCGGCATGTATGTCTGGTACGCCGCCTATGGGTCGAACATGCATCGCGAGCGGCTGGGGCGGTATCTCGCCGCCTGTCGGGAGCGGGCCGCGCCGTTGGAGTCGCGGGCCGTGGAGCTGCGGGGAGTGCTGTACTTCGCCACTGAGTCCGCCGTGTGGGGCGGTGGGAGGGGATTTCACGACCCCGGCGCCGCCGGGCGGGTCTTCGCCCGGGCGCATCTCATCAGTGCCCGGCAGTTCTCCGACATCGCCGCCCTGGAGATGTACCGGGAGCCCGGCACGGACCTCGACCTTGACGAGGTGGTGGCCCACGGGCGGATGCAGTTCGGACCCGGGCGGTACGAGACCGTCGTCTGCGCCGGCGACGTCGACGGGATCCCGCTGCTCACCTTCACCGCGCCCTGGGCCGTGCACGAGGTGGAGCTGCGCCCGCCCTCGGAGCCGTATCTGCGGCAGGTCGCCGCCGGACTGCGCGAGTCGGGCGCCTGGGCGGACGAGGAGATCGCCGGCTATCTCGCCGACTGCCCGGGAGCCGCGCCGCACTGGACGCTCGACCGCGTCCGCGCGCTCCTCGCCGACGTCGAGCACGGTGCCGCCACACCTTTGGGTGAACCAGGCTGATTTCCATGTCAGTTGAATATGCCCTCGGCCTAATGTGCGGGTGGAGGTGACGCCCAGATGAACGCCATCGACGCCATCGACATCGACGACTTCGTTTACGCCGCCACCGGCGCGAGGCTGCGCCGGCTCACACTGCCGGACGGTACGCACTGGTTCCCCGCCGTGGACGCGGCCCGCCGGCTCGGCTTCGCCAGCGCGGCGCAGGCGCTCCGTACGCACGTCGGAGACGCCCTCCACGCCACCATCGGCGAGCTCCCCCTCGACATGACCGGCCCCCGCCGCCTGCGGAAGTCCACCCGGATGGTGTGTCTCGAAGGGCTCGTCCAGCTCGTCAACGCGTCCCGGCGCCCCCATACCGCGCCGTTCAAGACCTGGGCCGCCGAAGTCGTCGTCGGCGTCCAGCGCGACGGGTCCTACGGACTCGAACCCTCGCCCGTGCACTCCGGCTTCGTCCTCCCGCAGCAGCTCCTTGACGTGCTCGTCCGGCTCGAGGAACGCGCCCTGCGGCCGGACGGCGACGGGTCGGAGTGCGCTGAGCTGCTGCGCGAGGCCGTCGGCGATCTCCATCGCATCGCCGAGTCGCTGGAACGGCTCTCCGTGCCCGCCCAGCGCTCCGAGTCGCGTGGAGGGGACGGCCGGGCGCCTTCCGGCGGCGGGGTGCCGTCCGGTGGCGGGGTGCCTTCCGGTATCGGGGTGCCTGCCAGTGGCGGGGTGTCCTCGGATGGCGGGGTGGCTTCCGGTGGCGGGGTGCCTTCGGATTGCGGGGTGCCTTCCGGTGTCGGTGTGTCCTCGGATGCTGGGGTGCCTTCCGGTGGCGGTGTGTCCTCGGATGCCGGTGTGCCTTCCGGTGGTGGGGTAGTCGCCCGTAGTCCGCAGGAGCTGCTCGACTCCTGGCGCGCGCGGAACGCCGTCGTCTGCGCCGACGTCCACGCCGTCGCCGCCTACCTCGCCCCCGCCCTGGTCCGCGGCGGCGTCCGCTACCGGCTGGAAGAGGTCGCCCACCGCACCGGGCTCACCGCCGAGCGCGTCCGCGACTGCGTGCGCACGCTCGTCGAGCGCGGCTGCATGCGGCACGCCGGCGGGGCCGGTACGGACGGCGGGCTCCTTTACGCCCTGCCCTGACCGGTCCTTGCCCTCTCGCCTGGCCGGCCGCGAACCGCGTCCCGCCTCGCTGTCAGTGGTGGGTACGACACTGGAGGCATGGTGGTGTGGCGGAGTGCCGGGGTGTCCTGGCGGGGCGGAGTGCCCAGCCTCCGCTGGGAGGGCGGCGGCAAGCGGGTCAGCCCGCTCTCGTACGGGCGTGACCTGGCCTTCCGGGCCGTCGGCGAGCGGCGTTGCTCCGGGGCACGGGGCAATGCCTGCCCCCTGGCCGCCGTCGTGCCCCCGCGCGGCACCGGCGGGCGGTGTGCCGAGTGCGCGCGGCTCGACCGGGCCCATTCGGTGGCCGCCGACACCGTCGCCGACGACCCGCGGCCGTACCGCGTCTATCTGGCCTGGTTCGGGCCTGGGATGATCAAGGTCGGCATCACGGCGGAGGAGCGCGGCTCCGCGCGGCTGCTCGAACAGGGCGCGGTCGCCTTCACCTGGCTCGGCCGCGGGCCGCTCATGGCCGCGCGGCGGACCGAGGAGGTGCTGCGGCACGCCCTCGCCGTGCCCGACCGCATCCCGTACGCCCGCAAGCGCGCCGTGCGGTACGGCCTGCCGTCGGCCGCCGAGCGGGCCGCCGAGGTCACGGAGCTGTACGCCCGCGTGCTCGCCGTGCCCGACTGGGCCGAGACCCTGGAGCCGCTGCCCTGCCATGTGAGCGACCACGCCGAGGCCTTCCACCTGGGCGCGCTCGCCGCTCCGCCCGCCCCTCCCGTGACGTCCGCCGCCCCCCTCGTCGTCACCCAGCTCGTCGACGGCGGCGTCCTCGCCGGGCGGTTGATCGCCGCCGCCGGACCCGATCTGCACCTCCTCGACCGCGACGGGCGCGGGCTCGTCCTCGACACCCGGCTGCTCTCCGGGTGGCAGCTGGTCGCAGCGGCGGCGGTAGCGGGGGAGGCGGCGGAGGCGCCGACAGCGGCAGCGGGTGGTGGCGGTGTCAGCGTGCCCCTGACCGCGCTCCTCGTCTCCGGGGACGCCCAGGAGCATCTCTTCTGACGCCCGGTGCCGATGCCGGTACCGGTATCCGAATCGGGACCCCCGCCCGCGCAAAGAGATGAAACATAAAGTATTGGATC
>NZ_JBHXFE010000022.1:0-1673 GCF_042722475.1 Streptomyces sp. NPDC127092 | reverse complement strand
GGGTGGTTGTTTCTTGTGTCCCCCTCTCTTCTCCTCTTTTTTTGGGGGCTCCCAAGCCTCTTTCTTTTTCCTTCTTTTTCCCCCTTCCTCCCCCGCCCCTCCCCCCCCCCCCCGCGCCCGCGCGAAGCGCTGAACCGTAAAGTCTTGGATCCCTTCCGGCGGCTGCCATGGACACCGCCACCGCCACCATCGCAGGGTGATCACATGACCCCGAGCCTCGTGGGCGGCTTCGAACCGCCCTACTACACCGCTGTCTTCACCTCTGTCCGGCCCGACGCACCCGAGGGTTACGCCGACACCTCGGCCCGCATGCAGGAGCTCGTCCAGGACATCCCCGGCTTCCTCGGGTACGAGTCGGCCCGCACGCCCGGCGGCATCGGGATCACCGTCGCGTACTTCCGCGACCTGGACGGGCTCACCGCCTGGCAGCACCATCCCGAGCACATGGCCGCCAAGCGGCACGGCCGCGAGCACTGGTACGACAGCTACCGCGTCCACATCGGGAAGGTCGAACGGGCCTATGGCCACGACCGCGGCTGAGCACCAGCACCCTGCCGAGGAGACCGAGGGAGCCGAGGGAGCCGAGGGAGCCGAGGGGGGCAGGCGGGCCGAGAAGGCCGAAGAGGCCGAGGAGATTCGGGGCTTCGCACGCCGCCTCGGGATTCCCGGGCTCGTCGACGTCCACACCCACTTCATGCCGCGCAACGTCCTCGACAAGGTGTGGGCCTACTTCGACTCCGCCGGGCCCCTCACCGGGCAGGAATGGCCCATCACCTACCGCGAGGAGGAGGACCGGCGGGTCGAGCTGCTGCGGGAGTTCGGGGTCCTCGCCTTCACCTCGATGCTCTACCCGCACAAGGCCGGCATGGCCGCCTGGCTCGACGACTGGGCCGCCGGCTTCGCCGCCCGCGTCCCCGACTGCCTGCACACCGCCACCTTCTTCCCCGAGCCGGAAGCCCCGGCCTACGTGCGGAGGGCCCTGGAGCGCGGCGCCCGGGTCTTCAAGGTGCACGTCCAGGTCGGGGGCTTCGATCCGAACGACCCGCTGCTCGACGAGGTGTGGGGCATCCTCGCGGAGGCGGGGACCCCGATCGTGATCCACTGCGGGTCCGGGCCCGCCCCGGGGCCGTACACCGGGCCCGGGCCGATCGGGCGGCTGCTCGCCCGGCATCCGCGACTGGCCCTGGTGGTCGCGCACATGGGCATGCCGGAGTACGACGACTTTCTCGACCTCGCCGAGCGCCACGAGCGCGTCCACCTCGACACCACCATGGCCTTCACCGACTTCAGCGAGCGCCTCGCGCCCTTCCCGGCCGCCACCGGGCTGAAGCGGCTCGACGTGCTGCGCGAGCGGATCCTGCTCGGCTCCGACTTCCCCAACATCCCCTATCCGTACGTGCACCAGCTGCACGCCCTGGAACGGCTCGGGCTCGGCGACGACTGGCTGCGGGCGGTCTGCCACGACAACGGCGCCAGGCTCTTCGGGCTGCCGTCACGCGGGTAACGCCTTCGGCCTCGGCCAGCCCTCGGTACCGGCCGCCCCCGGCCCCGACCGCCCCCGGCCGCCCCGGTCCCGGCCGCCCCCGGCCCCGCGACGACCACCCCTGGTCCCGGCCGCCCTCGCCCCCGGCCGCCCCCGGCCCCGATCGCCCCCGGCCGCCCCGGTCCCGGCC
>NZ_JBHXFE010000021.1:133372-142074 GCF_042722475.1 Streptomyces sp. NPDC127092 | reverse complement strand
CCCTAGGGGCGGCCCGGGGGATCCGGGCCACCCCTAGTCGTCCGTCGGCGCTGCCGCCGGTCAGCTCGACTGGGCGGACTGCGCCTCGGCGATGGACTTGCGCACCTCGTCCATGTCCAGCTTGCGGGCCTGGCCGATCAGGTCCTCCAGGGCCGCCTCCGGCAGCGCGCCGGGCTGCGCGAACACCGCGACCTTGTCACGGACGATCATCAGGGTCGGGATCGAGCGGATCTCGAACGCCGCCGCGAGCTCCTGCTGTGCCTCGGTGTCCACCTTGGCGAAGACCAGGTCCTCGTGCCGCTCGGAGGCGGCTTCGAAGACCGGAGCGAAGTGTCGGCACGGACCGCACCAGGAGGCCCAGAAGTCGATGAGAACGAAGTCGTTCTCGCTCACGACCTCGTCGAAGTTGTCCTTGGTGAGCTCGACAGTGCTCATGTCCTACCTTCCGGTCTCCTGGCGGTTGCCTTACGGTCCCCTGGGGACTCGTCCCGCACAACCGCCTATCGAGCCGTGCTATTCCGCGCCGATCGGCGCCGGCGCCGCCAGACTGTTTCCCATGACACGAGCGGCGGAACACGAGCGGGCACACGCGGACGGACGGACGCACGAGCACGACGGCGAACACGAGTACGACGTGGTGGTCCTGGGCGCGGGACCGGTCGGCGAGAACGTGGTGGACCGGGTCCGGGCGGCCGGACTCAGCGCGGCGGTGGTGGAGACCGAACTGGTCGGCGGCGAGTGCTCGTACTGGGCCTGCATGCCCAGCAAGTCACTGCTGCGACCGGCGATCGCCCGCTCCGAGGCGCGCAGGATGCCGGGCCTGCGCGCGCACGCCTACGGCCCCCTGGACGCCCACGAGGTCCTCGCCCACCGCGACTCCGTGGTCGGCGACTGGAAGGACGACGGCCAGGTGGAGTGGGTGCGGTCCACGGGGGCGCAGCTCTACCGCGGCCAGGGCCGGCTGCACGGGCCCCGGCGGGTCACCGTCGAGGGGCCCGAGGGCGACCGCCACCTCCTGACCGCCCGGCACGCCGTCGCCGTGTGCACCGGCAGCCGCGCCGTGCTGCCCGACCTGCCGGGGCTCGCCGGCGCCCGGCCGTGGACCAGCCGCGAGGCGACGAGCTCCGCGCGGGTGCCCGAGCGGCTGATCGTGGTCGGCGGGGGAGTGGTCGGGGCCGAGATGGCGACCGCGTGGCAGGCACTCGGCTCCCGGGTCACCCTCCTCGTCCGGGGCGACGGGCTGCTGCCCCGCATGGAGCCGTTCGCGGGCGAGCACGTCGCCGACGCCCTCGCCGAGCGCGGCGCCGACGTCCGTACGGGCGCCGAGGTCGCCGCCGTCGTACGGGACGGCGGCACGGGCCCGGTCACCGTGGTCCTGGCGGACGGCGAGGTCGTCGAGGGCGACGAGGTGCTGTTCGCGACCGGCCGCCGGCCGCGCACCGAGGACATCGGCCTGGAGACCGTCGGCCTGGAACCGGGCTCCTGGCTCCGCGTCGACGACAGCCTGCGGGTCGAGGGCCATGAGTGGCTGTACGCGGTCGGAGACGTCAACCACCGGGCACTCCTCACCCATCAGGGCAAGTACCAGGCGCGGATCGCGGGCGCCGCCATCGCGGCCCGGGCCGGCGGGGCGGACGGGGAGGACGGCGCGCCGTGGGGCCCGCACCGCGCGACCGCCGACCACGCGGCCGTGCCCCAGGTCGTGTTCACCGATCCCGAGGTGGCCGCGGTGGGCCTCTCGCTGGCCGCCGCGGAGGCCGCGGGGCACCGGGTCAGGGCCGTCGACCTGGACCTGACGTCGGTGGCGGGCGCCGGTCTCTACGTCCAGGGCTACCGGGGGCACGCGCGGATGGTCGTCGACCTGGACCGCGAGGTCGTGCTCGGAGTCACCTTCGTGGGGCCCGGGATCGGTGAACTGCTCCACTCGGCGACCGTCGCCGTCGCGGGCGAGGTCCCGATCGCCCGCCTCTGGCACGCCGTTCCGTCCTATCCGACCCTGAGCGAGGCATGGCTGCGGCTCCTCGAGGCGTACCGGGACGGGGCGGGCACGCCGTGACCGCCGGGGAGCGCGCCAACGAGTACGACGCCTCCTGCGCGCGCTGCGGCGGCCCGGTCCCGGCGGGCACCGGGCTGCTGCGGCACGGCGCGAAGGCCTGGGAGGTCTACCACGTGGAGCACGCCCCCGAACCCGGCCCGCCGCCGCGCGGGGACCATCCCGGCTGGCACCGGCGGTCCCTGCTGTCCCTGGACATCGCGGCCACCGGCCACCGCCCGGCCGTGGACCGGATCCGGGCGGCGGCGCTGCGCGGCAGCGACGGCACCGCGCGCGACTGGGTCCTTGACCTCGCGTCCGAGATCGAGGTCCCGGAGGCCGGGCGCGGCGCGGCCGCCCTGCCGCCCGCGGAGGCCCTGGAGGAGGTCGCGGGCCTCGTCACCGCCCATCTCGCGAGTGGGGAACCGCTCGTCGTCTGGTTCGCGCCGTACGTCCTGTCGACCCTGCACGCCGAGCTCGTCCGCCACGGCCTGGCCCCGCTGACCGAGCGGCTGCCGTCCGGTGTCGCCCCGGTCTGCGACCCGCTGGTCCTCGACCGTCACGCCGACCGCTACCGCCTCGGCGGCCGGTCCCTCCGGGCCGTGGCCGAGTGGTACGGCGTCCCGCACACCCGTCCGGGCGACCCCGCCTCGGACGCCGAGACGACCCTCCACCTCGCGCAGGCCCTCGCCGCCTCCTACCCGAGCGTGGCCCGTCTCTCCCGCCCGGTCCTCCACGCCGAACAGACGCTCTGGTACGCCGACCAGACCTCGCGCCACCCCGACGCACCGCCCTGGCCCTTCGCGACCGTGGACCCGCTGCCGTGGGAGCCGCCGCCGGCGGACGGATAAGCCCGCCGGCGGCGGCCGGGCGGCCGGGCGTCAGGCGCGCGGGACCAGTACTTCCGCCGCCCTGCGGGCGGACTCCAGGGCGGCGCGCGGGGCGGCCGCGTCGTCGGCGAGGACGACGCGGGTGCTCAGGCCGTCGAGGAGGGCGAGGAGTTCGGAGGCGCGGGCGGGGACGTCCGTCGGGGCGAAGTGGCCGCGTTCCACGCCCTTGGCGAGCAGCGACTCCAGGTCGTCCTGCCAGGCGCGGTCGAGTTCGCGCTGGGCGGCGCGGAGTTCCTCGTTGGCCGGAATGCGCGCCCACAGTTCGATCCAGAGCGTCCACCGCGGGTCGCGCGGTCCGCGCGGCAGGTAGAGGGCGAGGAACAGGTCGAGGCGGCGCGGCGCGCTCAGCCGGCGGGCGAGCAGCTGCCTGCGCTCCTCCGCGAGCGCGGCCTCGCTCCAGCGCAGCGCGGCGAGCAGCAACAGGTCCTTGCTGCCGAAGTAGTACAGGATGTGGCCGCCGCTCGTGCCGAGGCGCTCGGCGAGCGCGGACATGGTGAGGGCGGCGAGACCGTCCTCGGCGATGGCGTTCATGGCCTCCTCGAGCATCCGCTCCCGCGTGATGCTCCCGTCCCGCCGCCGTCCCGCCCGTGCTGCGCCTGCCACCGGTCCCGTCCTCATGCCGTCCGCCGTCCGCCGTCCACGGGGTCGACCCTAACCGCAACGTCCCGAGGTCTTGACGTGGCCGGAACCTTGCGGCCATCTTGAATGCCGTTCAAGAACTTAGAACGCCATTCAAGAACGGCGTTCAAGGTTCCCTTCCGGCAACACGTCTCTCCACGCGTCTCTCTCGACGCGTCGCTCTCCACACATCTCCCACCACACGTCTCTCACTAAGGGGGTGCGGCGTGCTCGGACACGAGGCGGCGCCCACGACCGACGGCCCGGCGGGCCGCGACGAGGTCTTCCAGGTCGAGGGCCACGGCATCGACCCGATCCCCGACGCCGAACGGCACGGCGGCGCCAAGGACCTCTTCTGGCTCTGGTTCGGCTCGAACCTGACCTTCACCTACGTCATCAACGGCGCCCTCGCCGTCTCCTTCGGCCTCTCCTTCTGGCAGGCCACCGCCGTCGTCGTGCTCGGCGGCCTCTCCTTCTTCGCCATCAGCGCCGCCGGACTCAGCGGCGTCCGCACCGGCACCGCCACCCTCGTCATCTCCCGCGCCGCCTTCGGCGTCCGCGGCAACTGGCCCGCCGGGCTGCTCAACTGGGTCGTCAGCATCGGCTACACCATCGTCAACACCGTGGTCGGCACCCTCGCCCTCGAAGCCTTCCTCGCCGACCTCGGCTGGAGCGGCGGCCACCTCCCGCGCGCCCTCGCGCTCGCCGTCACCCTCGCCCTGACCTTCGTCGTCGCCCTCTGGGGCCACGCCACCGTCCAGTGGGCCGAGCGCTGGATGGCCTACGCCCTCGCCGCCGGCTTCGCCGCCCTGCTCGCCTTCGTCCTGCCCGGCGCCGACACCTCCGCACCCGCCGCCGCGCCCGGCGCCTCCGGCTGGAGCCTGGCCCTGGTCGTCATGCTCGCCGGCCCCTTCTCGTACGTCCCGATGCCCGCCGACTACACCCGCTACCTGCCCCGCACCACCAGCCTCAAGGCGCTCACCTGGAGCGGCGGTCTCGGCGGACTCGTCTCCTCCGTGGCGCTCGGCATCGCGGGCGTCGCCGCCGCCACCCAGGCCGACCTGACCGACGCGGTCGCCGGAACCGAAGGACTGCTGCCCGGCTGGTTCCAGCCGCTCTTCCTCGCCCTGGTGCTCGGCGGCTCGGTCACCAACTCGATCATCACGCTCTACTCCTCCAGCCTGAACCTCCAGGTCCTCGGCATCCCGTGGAGCCGCGCCCGCGCCATCCTCATCAGCGCGGCGGTCACCGCGGCCGGCTCGCTCGGCGCGCTCTTCCTCGTCGACTTCACCACCTCGCTGCTGTCCTTCCTCTCCCTCCTGATCATCGTGTTCGCCCCCTGGGGCGGCGTCTTCCTCGCCGACATGGTGCTCCGCCGCTGCCGCTACGACTCCGCGGCACTGCACGCCGGCGAACACGGCGCCTACTGGTACCGGGCGGGCTGGCACCCGGCGGGGATCGCGGCCCTGCTCGCCGGAATGCTCTTCTCCGCCCTCACCTGCGACTCCGAACTGTGGACCGGCCCCCTCGTCGCTCCGCTCGGCGGCGCCGACCTCTCCCTCCTCGGCGCCGTGGTCGCCGCCGCGGTCCACGTCCTCCTCGCCCGCCGGACCGTGCGCCCCGCCGAGGCCGCCTGACCGCCGGACCGTGCACCCCGCCGGACGACAGCCGCCCTGACCCGTTGCCGGCCAGACGACCGCCGTCGCCCCGCCCCGTCCCCGGGCCCGGCCCGGCCGGACGCGCCCGCTGAGCCCCGCCCGTACCGCACCAGGAGAACCACCCGCATGAACCGCCCCGCCCCTGCCGACCTCCTCCTCGTCCACGGACGCGTCCACACCGTCGACCCGGACCACCCCGAAGCGGAGGCCTTCGCCGTCCGCGACGGCCGGATCGCATGGATCGGCCCCGACAGCGAGGCCCACGCCTGGGCCGGACCTCGCACACGGGTCGTCGACGCGGGCGGCAGGCTCGTCCTGCCCGGCTTCGTCGACGCCCACAACCACGTCCGCCTCGGCTCCGACGACGCCTGCGTCCAGCTCGCCGGCGCCCGCGACCTCGACGAGATCCACGCCCGCGTCCGCTCCTGGCGCGCCTCCCACCCCGACGCTCCCTGGATCGAGGGCGAGGCCTTCGACTACTCCGCGATCCCCGGCGGCCGGATGCCCACCGCCGCCGACCTCGACCCCGCCACCGGCGACACCCCCGCACTCGTCCTCTCGTACGACGTCCACACCGCCTGGCTCAACACCGCCGCCCTGCGCCTGCTCGACGTCCGCGCCGGCCGCACGGAACTGCCCTTCGGCACCGCCGTCACCGATCCCGCCACCGGCGAACCCACCGGATTCGTCAAGGACTTCGCCGTCAAGGGACTCTCCCGCGAGGGACACCGCGCGCTGCGGGACCTCGGCGTCCCGTGGGCCTCGGCCGACCGGCAGTACGGCCGGCTCGCCAAGAGCCTGGACGACGCCGTCCGCTACGGCATCACCACCGTCGTCGAGCCGCAGAACTCCCTCGACGACCTCGCCCTCTTCCAGCGCGCCCGCGCCGAGGGCAGGCTCCGCTCGCGCATCGTCGCCGCGCTCTTCCACCCGCGCGGAACGACCGACGCCGAACTCGACGAGTTCGCCGCCGCAGCAGAGGAGTTCGCCGACGACCGGCTGCGCGTCGGACCGCTCAAGCTGTACATCGACGACGTCGTCGAACCGCGCACCGCCGCCCTGCTCGAACCGTACGCGGGCTGCCGCCACCACCGCGGTGACACCTTCTACCCGCCCGAGGAGTTCGCCGAGCTGCTCACCCGGCTGGACGCGCGCGGCTTCCAGTGCTTCGTGCACGCCACCGGCGACCGCGGCATCCGCACCGTCCTCGACGCCGTCGAACGGGCCCGCGCCGTCAACGGGCCGCGCGACGCCCGCCACCAGGTCGTCCACGTCGAGTGCCTCGACCCCGCCGACACCCCGCGCTTCGCCGAACTCGGCGTCACCGCCTGCATGCAGCCCCGGCACGCCGCCCCGGACATCGCGGGACCCGGCCAGGACTGGGCGGAGAACATCGGCCCCGAACGCTGGCACAAGGCCTGGCCGCTGCGCAGCCTGCACCGGGCCGGCGCCCTGCTCGCCCTGTCCAGCGACTGGAACGTGGCCGAGATGGACCCCATGATCGGCATCCACGCCGCCGTCACCCGCCGCCCGCCCGGCGGCGGCGAGGCCTGGACACCCGAGGAGACCCTCGACGTCGCCACCGCCGTCGAGGGCTACACCATGGGCTCGGCGCGCGCCAACTTCCTGGAGCACGACCGGGGTTCGCTGACCGTCGGGAAGCTCGCCGACTTCGTGGTCCTCTCCCGCGACATCCTGCGCGTCGACGCCGATGACATCCCCGGTACGGTCGCCGAGACCGTCGTCGTGGGCGGCGAGGTGGTCCACACCGTGGCATAGGGCGGCTCCCGGTCCCGTGCTCCCGCATCCGGGGGTGGCCACGCTCTCGGCGGGGCGCGTCGCGCCACGGCCACCGGCCGCCGCGGGTAGCGTCGGCCGGCATGGCGGACCCCCTCTACTACGTCGACCGCTCGGACGTGCGCGAAGGAAGGCTCGCGGACGTCCGGGCGGCGATGCGCGACCTGGCCGACTTCGTCCGGGACCACGAGCCCCGGCTGATCGCCTATCACTTCTACCTCGACGAGCCCGCGTCCACGATGACCCTGGTGGCCGTCCACCCGGACTCGGCGTCGCTCGAACTCCACATGGACATCGGCGGAGAGAAGTTCCGGGGTTTCGCCGAACTGATCCGGATGCGCTCCATCGACGTCTACGGCCGGCCGAGCGAGGCCGCCGTCGAACGGCTCCGCGTGAAGGCCGAGATGCTCGGCGGGGCGACGGTCACCGTCCACTCGGCGCAGGCGGGTTTCAGCCGACCGCAGCCGCCGGACCGGGCGACCTGACCTGACCTGACCTGACCTGACCTGACCTGACCTGACTGGTCTGATCTGACCCGACCCGACCCGACCGGACGGCTCAGTGGCCGTCGGCGGCCGACGCCACGGCCATCCGCCGCACGAACGTCCGCCCTCCGTCGGACGACTCGTACACGCCGTCCGTGGTGGCCGCGAGGACCCGGCGCCCGTCGACGGCGGTCAGCGCCTGCGGCGCCCCGCCCGGCAGCCGCGAGACGCGCGTCCAGGACGCTCCGCCGTCCGCGCTGCGCAGCAGCGTCCCGGACGGGTCGGCGCCGAACAGGGCGTCGGGGGCCGCCCAGGACACGTACGCCACGACCTGCGGCGAGAGCGGTGCGCCGAAGGTCCGGCCGTCGTCGGTGCTGCGGACCACGCCCTGCTCGGTCGTCGCGAGGACGGTCCCGGCGGCCTTCCCGCCGGTCGCGGGCGACACGGCGATGTCGAGGGCGCGCAGCGCGGCGCGGTCCTCCCACGCGACACCGTCGCGGCTGACGCGCAGCCTTCCGTTGGTGGCGTCGTAGCCGTAGACGGTGGCGTCGGGCGCGGTGTCGAGGGCGTGGAAATCGACCTCTCCGGCGAGCGAGCGCGTCGTCCAGGTGGCGCCCCTGTCGGTGGACTCGATCAGCCCGAGGTCGGCGGGCCCGTCGCCGCCGGGCGCGGGGTGGCCGCTGGCGAGGAAGGTGCCTTCCGGGGTCACGGTGAACCCCATGAAGTCGTCCTTGCGCGTACCGACCAGGGTGGGCCGTCCGTTGGCCGCCGGCGTGTAGACGCCCTGGTGGGTGGCGACGTAGACGGTGGACCCGGAGGCGCCGAGGCCGTGGATGTGGCCGAGCCCGGCGCCTTCGGCCGCGTTGGCCGGGTCCGCCGAACCGGTCCTGTCGGCCGACGGGCCACAGGCGCTGAGGGTGAGGGCGAGTACGGCGGCGGCGAGGGCGGTGAGGTGTTTGTTCATGGGTGGGGAGCTTCCTGGAATACGGGAGGGAGGCCGGGGTCAGGGGGAGGCCAAGGCGCCAGCAGGGGCGAACCGCCAGGCCGCGGGCATGCGGAGGCCCGGCGTGCGCGGAGGCCTGCGGGGAAGGCGGCGGTCCCGCGCGGGAGGCGCGGGAACACCCTTACAGTGGCGGGGGGGAGGGCCAGAACCAGTCCGCTCCCCCCCCCCACCGTGAGTGCCCATTCATGCCCCTTCACTGGCATGGGTTCCCCTTCTTTG
>NZ_JBHXFE010000021.1:0-133362 GCF_042722475.1 Streptomyces sp. NPDC127092 | reverse complement strand
GGAAAAACCGCAGGGCGGGGGGCGGGGGGAGGCCGGGGGGGGGGGGGGGCTGGGGGGGAGGGTGGTGTTCCCGGGGGGGGGGCGCGGGACCGCCGTGACGGTGGCGGGGCGGAGGGCCGGAGCCGGTCGGCTCCGCTCAGCGGTCGTGAGTGCCCGTGAGTGCCCGTGCGCGGGCGTGAGTGCCCGTGCGTGGACGTGAGTGCCCGTGAGCGCCCCGTCAGTGCTCGTCAGAGCCGGTCGAGGATCTTCTTCAGCTGGGCGATCTCGGCGGCCTGGGTCCGGACCACGTCGTCGGCGACCTTCTTCGCCTCGGGGTCCTTGCCGTCCTTCTGCTCGGTCTTCGCCATCTCCACCGCGCCCTCGTGGTGCGCGATCATCAGCTCGGCGAACTTCCGGTCGAACTCCTTGCCCTTCGCGGCGGCGAGGTCGGTCATGTCCGCGTCGGACAGCATTCCGGCCATCGCGTGACCACCGTGGCCGCCGGCCGTGCTCTCGGGCTTGCCCCAGGCCTTCAGCCAGGACTTCATCTTCTGGATCTCGCGGTCCTGGGCCTTCTCGACCGCGGCGACGATCTGCTTGATCTCGGCGTCCTCGGCGCGGCCGTCGGCGAGCTTCGCCATCTGCAGGGCCTGCTCGTGGTGCGGGATCATCATCTGCGCGAACATCACGTCCGCGTCGTTGAAGGCGCCGGCCGAGGCGCCCGCGGACGCGCTCGAGGAGCCGTCGGCCGAGGCGGTGGCGGAGGTCTTGCCACCGTGCTCCATGCCGTCGGAGTCGCCGGAGCCTCCGCACGCGGCGAGCAGGAGCCCGGCGGCGGCGACGGCGCCGGTCAGCGCGAGCTTGCGGGTGATGCGGTTGTCGTTCAGGGCACGCATGTGTGTCACACCTCGTGTGCTGTCGTTTCGTGTCGTGGATCGGTCGAACGCGACCGCGGGCAGCGCGAAGCACCCGCGGTGGCGGGACGCGTTCTAGATCCGCAGGACCGACAGCTGGGCGAGGGAGGGCGGCCGGGGCGGCGGCGCGTTGGGGCCCAGGGCGGGCAGCAGCCCGCCGAGGAGCGGGACGGTCCGGTCCGAGCGCCGCGCGAGGGCGGCCCGGACCAGTGCGACGAGCAGCCAGGTGCCGAGGACGGCCACGCAGAGCGTGGTCATGTCCGCTCCGGTGCCGGAGCCGTGGGAGGAGGCCCCGTGGTGGGCGCCCTCTTCGGCGCCCTCATGGGAGGCCGGGGCGGAGGCGTCGGAGGCGGTGGCGTGGGAGGTGAGGACACCAGGCGCGGAGGCGTCCGTGGGGGCGGTGACCGCGGCGCGGTGGGTGACGGCCGCCGCGTGCGTCGCCGTCCGGTCCGAACCGTCGCTTCCGGAGGAGCCCTCCGGGTGGCCGACCGAGTGCATCACGAACACGCCGAGCGCGAGGACGACGACGAGCAGCAGGTGCGCCAGGGCACCGCTCGCCCGCATCCGGCCGCCGCTCTCCCGTCCCGTGCGCACGCGTGTGTCCTCCTCCCGGTCCCGCCGGTATTCGCTCGTCTCCTCCGTCTCCTCCCGACCATACCGAATACCCCTCGCGGGTACCCGTACCGGCCCGCGCGCCCCCCGCGGGCGACGGAACACCGGCGTCCTCCGTACCTGGCGCACACCGACCCTGGCGGAGGCCGGCACCTAGCGCACGCCGGCCCTGGCGTACCGGCACCGGGCGCACACCCCGCCACCTGGCGTACACCGGCCACGCCCGTGACACCGTCCCGTCCGCGCCCCGACCCTGATCACGCAAGGCCCCTCACCCCGGGACCTCGGGAGGCACCCGCATGTCGATCGTCGTCACCTTCGCCGGACGCACCCCACTCCCCGCCGCGGGCTCCTGGTACCAGATCTGGTCCTACCGGGTGCAGCCCTCGTCCCCCGCCGATCTCCACCCGGGGCAGCGCGTCGCCCTCGCGCTGCCCGCCGACGTGGACGTGCGCGACCCGGCCCTGTTCCCGGGTGTGCCGGCCCTCGACGGCGCCTTCGTGGAGCCGGACCCCGGCTCGGGGCGGCAGTACGCGGGCCGGTCCGTCACCGGCACCGGGCCGCTGACCGTCTCCTTCGTGGCCCCGCCGGCGCAGTCCGAGCGGGACCTGCTCCTGGTGGTGGGCGGGCCCGGCCGGCCCTGGACCGTGACGCCGTTCGCCACCTCGCCGGGCGGGCCCGCGGGGCCGGTGCGGGTGCTGACGGCGCCGGTGCCGGGGCCGGTGCGCACCGGGCGGCCGGTGACCGAGTTCGCCGGCACCCTGCCGTACGCGAGCGAGCTCTTCGGCGTGTACCAGCCGCTGCCCGGCTGGCTGGGCTACGGGAGCGCGGGCCGGTTCGCCGCCACGCACGGGCGGCGCCCGCCGGCCGAGGCCTTCGCCGGGCCGGCCGCCCGCGGCCTGGAGAGCCCGGAGCTCGCGGCGCTCGCCCGGCTCGCCGGGCAGGATCCGCCGACCGAGGGCATCCTGTCGCCGGTCGGCCTGGTCAACCTCTTCCGGCAGTACTTCTACGAGTTCGACACCTTCCTGGGTGCGCCCGCCGGGCACCTGTGGCTCAGCCCAGGCGGCATGGTCGAGCTCGTCGAGACCAGCACGCGCCGCACCCTCGTCGAGCGCACCGCGAACCAGTCGGAGGAGACGGGCCGCAAGTCCGAGGAGACGCTGACCGACCAGAGCGACGTCGCCGACGCCGTCAAGGAGTCCAACGCCAACGACACGAGCCTCGGCGCGAGCGCCGCCGGCGGGGCGTCCTTCGCCGGGATCTACCACGCGGACGCGAGCGCGAGCTTCGCCACCAAGTCCACGACCGGCAAGTCCTCCGAGCTCACCCACAAGCACACCAGGACCCAGAGCTCCAAGGTCAGCAGCGAGATCCGGCGCAACTTCACGACCACCTTCAAGACGGTCACCGAGACCACCGACACCTCCAGCCGGCGCTACGTCGTCCAGAACACCACCGACCGGCTCGCCAACTACGAACTGCGCCGCAAGATGCGCAAGGTGGGCGTCCAGGTCCAGCACATCGGCACGAGGATGAGCTGGCAGGTGTTCGTCAACGCGCCCGGCCGCGTCCTGGGCCTGGGCGAGCTCGTCGACGTCGTGCCCGCGCCCGACCTGACCGCGGTGCGCAAGCCCGAGCCGCCCGAGCCACTGGCTCCGATCCTCTCCACCTTCACCGGCACGTTCCCGATCGCCGAGCACCCGGACAGCACCAACGCCCCGCACCAGGACGCCGACTGGCGACGGCAGGAGGGCTTCGACCGGATGTGGCGCGGAGAGGAGGACGAGTACATCATGGCGAACTTCGACTACGGTGCCATCCCGCCCGCGCCCGGCTACACCCTCAGCACCAATCCGGACTTCGTGCAGCTGGTCTCCGCGAAGAACGGCCACGGCACCGACGCCAAGTTCCTCGTCAAGTACGTCATCCAGCGCCCCGACACCGGCCGCTTCCAGGTCCGTGCCGACAACGTCCACTTCGGCGGCACGGCGGTCATCACCTTCACCCTCCAGCTGCGCTGGGAGCCGCCCGCCGTCAACCCGGCGGAGGAGGCGTACAAGACGGCCCTGGCCGCCTACGAGAAGGAGGTGGCCGCCCTCCAGCGCAAGGCGTACGCGGCGGCGGTGCGCGAGCGGACCACGCTCCTCAGCAAGGTCAGGCCGCGGCCCGCCGAGGACCTGCGCAAGGAGGAGCGGCACTCCGTGTTCGCCCATCTCGTCGACCAGCTCAGGCTGTTCGACCCGAAGGACGCGCACCTGGAGGCGGAACTCATCCGGCAGATCTTCGACGTCGACCAGATGCTGTACTTCGTCTCGCCCGACTTCTGGCGGCCCGACGACGTCTCGGCGCCGCCCGACGCCGACTCGCTGGGCCGCTACCCGGTACCGCCCGTCCGCTGGGAGGGCGTCGCCGACGACCCGCTGGCCGGGGAGACCGTCGTCACCGCCTACTCCCGCACCAGCTCCCACAACGGACCCGACGCCAAGGGCCCCGCGCCGGCCCGTGAATGGCGCGTCGACTACCTGATCACGCCCGACTCGCAGCCCGCGCCGATGGGCAGCTCGCTGGGCTGGCTGGTCCAGGCCGACGGCGACGAGCGGCGCAACGAGTTCCTCAACTCGGCCTGGGTGAAGGCCGTCCTGCCGATCAGGCCCGGTCACGAGCAGGAGGCGCTCGGCTGGCTCACCAAGGCGGGCGTCGAGGGCGAGGCCGCGCTCGACAGGCCGTACGCCTGGCAGGAGGGCGACCCGGACGAGTACCGCGACCAGACCATCGGCCGGGTCCTCGAACTCCTCGCCGCCGAACTCCAGGCGGCCAACACCAGCGTCGCCAACACCCTCGCCGCCGAGCAGGTCTTCGAGACCGGCTTCGACCCGCTCGCCGGCGGATTCCGGCCCGCCGAGCCGTACCGGGTCTTCGACCAGTGGGTGGAGGTCCTGCCCACCGACCAGGTGGTGGCCGTGGAGGTCGCGTACGACCCCAAGACCGGCCGGCAGCTGTAGGCGCGCCCCATGGCCACCACCCGCTACGTGCACGCGGGCAGGGGCGTGCGGTCCGGCCGCTTCGACTCCGAGCGGAAACCGGCCAGGACCGTCGCCGACGCCCTGCGCGCCGCCGCCCCCGGCGACACCGTCGTCATCCTCGACAACGCGGTCTACCGCGAGCCGGAACTGGTCCTCGACCGGCCGGTGACCCTCATCAGCGAACACCTGCGCGGCCGGCCCGCCGCCGACCCCGCCGACCCCCGCTTCGACGCGCGCGCCCTGCCGGCCCTCGACGGCGGCGGGCGCCACCGGGTGCTGCGGATCGGGCCCGCCGCGCCGAGCGGACGCCGCGGCTTCGGCCCGGTCACCGTGACCGGCCTGCGGATCACCGGCGGCCACTCCGTCCACACCCCGAGCGACCCGGCGCTCGGCGCGGGCGGCGGCATCGCCGTCGTCGACGCCGACGACGTCCTCGTCGAGCGCTGCGTCATCACCGGCAACCGGACCGGGACCGCGCCCTTCCCGGCCTGGCCGGAACCGGACCGCAGGGCGCTGCGGGACGCGGTGCTCACCCTGCTCGGCGACGTCCTGCCGGCCGGCGCCGTGGCCTCGGTCAACCGGATGATCGCCACCGTGAACACCATGCTGTCCTGGGTGCGCGGCGCCGCTCCGCTGCCCACGATCGACCGGGCCGCGCTGCTCGCCGAGGCCGCGCGCACCTTCGACGCCCTGGTGCCGCCGGGCGTCCGCGCCATGTGGCTGGCCGGCCAGTCCTTCGGCGGGGGAGTGGCCACCGTGTGGGCGAGCCCCACCCTGCGGCACTGCCTGATCCGCGGCAACACCGCCGAGGGACGCGGCGGCGGGCTCGCCGTCGTCGGCTACGGCTGGCCGACCCTGGAGAGCTGCTGGATCGACCGCAACGCCTCGGGACGGCGGGGCAGGCTCGACGGCGGCGGCATCGGCTGCGAGGTGTCGCTGCCGGGTCGGCTCACGCGGGACCTCAGCGAGCTGGACCTCATCAGGTTCCTCGCCGACCGGGCGCTCGCGGCGCGCACCGCCGTGCTCAGCCCCGGCACGATCGTCACCCTCACCCCGAGCGAGCTCTACCACTTCCTGCGCTGGCTCCTGAACCCCTTCGAGCCGAACCCGGTGCTCGCCAAGACCCCGAGGATCCTCGCCGAACTGGTCACCGGCCGGGTCCAGGAGGCCGTACAGCTGGCCTTCTACGCGATCGCCGCCTCGGCCCTGCGGCTCGACCGCTGGTCGGCCTGGCAGGAGCAGGAGATCCTCGACGCCCGGCGGCGCGCGGTGACCCTGCGGGACTGCCGTGTCACGGGCAACTCGGCCGCCGACGACGGCGGCGGGCTCTACGCGTCGGTGCTGTCCCGGGTGCGGCTCGACGGCACCGAGGTGAGCGGGAACCGGACCGGCAGCATGGGCGGCGGCGTACGGCTCACGATGGGCTCGGCCGGAACCTTCGAGCAGTGCCTGATCAGGAACAACGTCTCGCGGGGCCTGGAGGCCGCGCCGCCGCCCGGGCAGCGGCGCCGGGCGAAACCGGGCGGCGGGGGCATCTCCGCCCGCAACGCCGACCTCACGCTCACCGGCACCCGCGTCACCGGCAACACGACCTCCGACCGGCCGGGCGGCGGGATCGTCCACTACACCGACACCGAGGGCAACATGGGCGGCGTCCCGGACATGTGGACGGCGATCCTGCGGGAGGTCTTCGGCGTCACCAAGGTGACCGTGCGCGCCGACGCGGCCAGCGAGATCAGCGGCAACCGCTGCGGCTACGACGAGCACGGTGCCGCGCTCGCCAAGCCGCTGTTCGCGAAGGGCGGCGGGGTGTTCCTGCTCCAGGCGACCTTCCCGGACGCGCCCCGCGTGGACGTCGCCCTGGCCTCCGTACGCAGGACCGTGCACGGGAACACGGCGCTCACCCGGCGCTACACCTCGGCGGTCCAGCCGGGCACGGTGATCCCGACGGCGAACGAGACCTGTGTGCAGGACCTCCTGAACCACCGGGAGTGGACGGAGGCCAACGACGCCCCGCTGCTCAAGGGCGGCGCCGACCTCCGCTTCACACCGTGACGGCGCGGGACGCGGGCCGGGGCTCCGGCCCGGCCCCGTGCGCCGTCACCCGTGACGGTGAGGCGTCACGCCCGCGCACGGCGGTCACCCGACGACGTCACCGGACATGGCGGCGGCCAGCCGCAGATGCGGCGCCGCCTCCTCCGCGCGGCCCTGCCGTTCCAGGGTCCGGCCGAGCATCAGCCGGGCGTAGTGCTCCACCGGGTCGCGCTCCAGGACGGCCCTGAGCTCCTCCTCGGCCCGGGTGAGCTGCGCCGAGTGGTAGTACGCGCGGGCGAGCAGCAGCCGCTGCGCCGTCTGGTCCGGGTGCTCGGCGACCAGACCGCGCAGGATCCGCGCCGCCGTCAGGTACTCCTTCGCCTCGAAGAACAGCTGCGCGCGGCCCCATCGGTCGGCCGCCGTGCCGAACTCGTAGTACGTCTCGTCGCTCACCGCTCACTCTCTCCCACTGTCGCGTCCCGTCTCCTACGGGCGCGTCAACCGCCCGAGGTGGTTGAATATTCCACCAATATTCCGGCGTGGGTCCGCCTCCCTCCGCGCCCGGACGGGAATAGGTTGAGCGGCATGAGCAATCTCGACCGCCAGGCCACCCTCCAGGTCTGCGGTGGCAGGGGCTTCGTCGTCGCCGAACCGGTGCGCGAGCTCCTCAGCCCCCGCCACGTCCCGCTCGGCGAATCGACCCAGGTCCGCCGACTGCTCCCCAACCTCGGCCGCCGCATGGTCGGCGCCTGGGCCTTCGTCGACCACTACGGCCCCGACGACATCGCCGAAGAACCCGGCATGCAGGTCCCGCCCCACCCGCACATGGGCCTGCAGACCGTCAGCTGGCTCCACGAGGGCGAGGTGCTGCACCGCGACTCGACCGGCAGCCTGCAGACCATCAGACCCCGCGAACTGGGCCTGATGACCTCCGGCCGGGCCATCTCCCACTCCGAGGAGAGCCCCCGGCCCCACGCCCGCTACCTCCACGGCGCCCAGCTCTGGGTCGCCCTGCCCGACGCCCACCGGCACGTCGAACCACACTTCCAGCACCACGCCGTACTCCCGCACGTCACGGCCCCCGGACTGACCGCCACGGTCATCCTCGGCACCCTCGACGGCGCGGCCTCACCGGGCACCACGTACACGCCCCTCGTCGGCGCCGACCTCGCCCTGACCGCCGGCACCGAACACCGGCTGCCGCTCGACCCCGACTTCGAGTACGCCGTCCTCGCCATGTCGGGCGAGGCCCACGTCGACGACGTCCCCCTCCTGCCCGGCTCCATGCTCTACCTGGGCTGCGGCCGCACCGAACTCCCGCTGCGCGCCGCCTCGGACGCCGGACTGATGCTCCTCGGCGGCGAGCCGTTCGAGGAGGAGATCGTCATGTGGTGGAACTTCGTCGGCCGCACCGACGAGGAGATCCGCAAGGCGAGGGACGACTGGATGACCGGCACCCGCTTCGGCGAGGTCAAGGGCTACGACGGCGACCCCCTGGCCGCACCGGAAGTCCCGGAGGCCCGGCTGAAGGCACGGGGCCGGGTGCGCTGACCTGGGGCGCGAAGGTGGTGGGCCGCCGCGCGGGCGCGAGCCGTGGTCGATGTCGCCGTAGCCGGGGCATCGACCCGGCCGGGAAAATGTGTCGAACGCGGCGTCGACCTTTGAGAAGGTCCTGACTGCCCCGTAACTGCTGCGAGAGGAAACCCGTGCCGCGTGCTGTCACCTTGATCCGCTCCGCCTCCCTGTCCGACGTCGCGGAGTACGCCTACGCGGCCACGGCCCCCGCCGAGTCGCGGCTGATCTTCCTGGCCGGAGCGTGTCCGCTGAACGAGGACGGCTCCACTGCGGCGCTCGGGGACGTCGCGGGGCAGGCGGCCAGGGCCGTGGAGAACATGGGGACCGCTCTCGCGGACTCCGGCGCGTCACTGCACGACGTCATCAGCACCCGTGTTCTCGTTGCCTCCCACCGGCGGGAGGACCTGGTGACGGCGTGGGAGGTCGTCCGGGACGCGTTTGGTGACCACGACGTGCCCAGCACGCTGATGGGTGTCACCGTGCTCGGCTACGACGGCCAGCTCGTCGAGATCGAAGCCGTCGCCGCCGTGCTTGATTCCTGAACCGACGGGCCGCCCCTGCCGAGGGCCCAACCGCCCCGCCCGGGTCCTGGCTCACCGCCCGTGGATCTCAGTACTCCCCGCCGGCCGTGCGGGCCCGCCTCGCCACGAACGTGGCTATCTGTTCCACGTACGGGAAACCGGGCTCCAGGTGCAGGCGACCGGGCTGCAGCGGGTTCGGGGCCGGCGTCACCGTCAGCCGGTGGGTCCGGTTGAACTCCTTGCCGAAGCCGTCCCGGACCGAGGTCACGGTGTGCCGCGCCTCCGTGACCTCGTCCCAGCTCACGACCACGGGCGAGCCGCCCTCCTGCAGCCACCCCATTCCCTCCTCCCACACCACCACCCACGTCGCCGGGTACCGGATGCCGGGGCGCTTGGTCGCGGCGATGCCCAGCGCCATGAGGGTCACGAGACCGCCGAGCGAGAGGCCCAGGACGAGCGGGAAGGACAGCTCGGACCAGGCGGCCACCACTCCCCAGGTCGTCAGGCCGCCGACGAGGAGCGCGAAGAACAGCGCCGTCAGCAGGTCGAACCAGGAACCGCCACGCCTCCGTGCCCCGACCGCGTAGCGAACCTCGCCCCGGGGCACGCCGTCCATCGCTTCCTTGAACGCCTCGACCACGTGGTCGGAGAACCTCACCTCTTCCATTGCGCCCCCTTGGGTGACCGGGCCAACTTCCGTGCCCGTGGAGTCCGTTGACGTCTCGATGTGCCGCCAGTATGCGGCACCCAAACGTTTGCGCCAAACGTTTGGGCAACGGTCGGGCAACGGTCGGACCGGCGGTGCCGGACACCGCCGCTGAGCGGTGGGCCACAATGGGCACGAACGGGGAAGGCCCCGTACACGCGGGCAGGTTGACGGGCGAGGGAAGGAGCCACCGTCGTGGCGGGCAAAGGACCGGTGACGCTGCAGAGCATCGCCGAGCAGCTCGGCCTGCACGTCTCGACCGTCTCGCGCGTACTGAACGGGCGGCAGGACGGCAGCACCCGCGCCGCGTCCGGCGACACCGCCCGTCGCATCCGGGACCTCGCGGACGAACTCGGCTACCGGCCCAACCCCTTGGCCGCCGGGCTTCGCACCCGCCGCAGCAAACTGATCGGCGTCCTCGTGCCGCGGCTGTCCGAGATCGTGATGGCCACGATCTACGAGGGCGCCGAGGAAGCCGCGGCGGCGCACGGCCTCTCGGTCTTCGTCACCAACACCCACGACGATCCGGCCCTCCAGCGCGAGCGGATCGCCATGGTGCTGGCCCGTCGCGTCGACGGCCTGGTCATCGGCGACGCGCACCTGGACGGAGCCGCCCTCGACCTGCCCGGTCTGCGCACCACACCCTTCGTCCTCGTCAACCGCCGCACCAGCGCCGGACATCCCTCCGTGACGTGCGACGACAGACTCGGCGGGCGACTGGTCGCCGAGCACCTCCTGGCCCTGGGGCACAGGTCCGTGGGAGTGGTCGCCGGCGAGCCCTTCGCCAGCACCGGAGCGGACCGTACCGAGGGGTTCGTCGAGCGCTACCGCGAGGCGGGACTGCCGCTGCCCGCCTCGCGGGTCGTCCACTCGTCCTTCGACACGGCCGGCGGCAGACGCGCCGCGCTCGATCTGCTCTCCGCACCGGAAGACCGTCCGACCGCTCTCTTCGCCGTGAACGACTTCGCGGCCATCGGCGCCGCGGGCGCGGCCCGTGACCTCGGACTGCGGCTCGGCCGCGACCTCGCACTGGCCGGCTTCAACGACACGCCCCTGGTGGCGGAACTGCCCGTGCCGCTGACGAGCGTGAGCTCCCCGATGACCGAGCAGGGACGCCGTGCCGTGCACCTGCTGCTGCGCCGGATCGCCGGCGACGAGATCCGCTCGGAGGTCCTGACGCCTCGTCTCATGGCGCGCGAATCCACCGGCGGACCCGTGGGCGCGTCCCTGTTGTAGTCAGCCGTCGCGGGCAGGGATCCAGGGCGACTGCGGTCAGACGGGGCTGTCCTCCGCGCGGGCGGGGAGCCGCCCCGCTGCCTCCAGGCGGGACAGCCGCCGGTGCTCCCGGTCGGCCCAGCGCCGCACCCGGTCGGGCTCCAGCGCGGTGCCGTGGCCGACGTGGAGTGCGGTGGGGTTCAGGGCGAGCATCTTCCGCAGGCTGGCGAGGTTGTGCAGCGGGTCGTCGTGGAAGGGCGGGTTGGCGGGGCGGCCCCGGACGAGACCGAAGAGGGAGTTGGCGATCAGGTCGCCGGCGACGAGGTCCCCCTGGTCGGTGAGGACGGAGACCGACCCGGCGGTGTGTCCGGGGGTGGGCATGATGCGTGCGGAGAGCCCGAAGTCCGCCAGGTCGGTCTCGCCCGTGACGAGTACCTCGGGTTCGAGCGGTTCCACCGCAAGGTGCAGGTTCCTGTGCCTGGCCATCAGGCGGCCCATCAGGCCGGTGGGCAGGTAGGGCTCGCGGGCCCGCCCGGTGCGGTAGGGGCCGAGGTCGGCGACGTGGCCGGCCACGGGGGCTCCGGTCAGGCGGTGCAGTTCGGCGGCGGACCCGAAGTGGTCGATGTGGCCGTGGGTGAGGACGATCAGCGACACGTCGGTGGGGTCCACTCCGTGCGCGGCGATCTGCTCGTAGATCCTCCGGCCGCTGCCGGGCGTACCCGCGTCGACGACGACGGGGCGGCGGCCCAGGAGCAGGTACGCGTTGACGGTGTGCCGGCCCATGACCGGGATGGGGACGACCTTGGTGCGGGACATGGCTCTCTCCTTGGGCATGGCTGTCTGCCGCCGCGCGTTGGGCATGGCGGTCTTCCGCCGCGCGGCGGTTCGCGGGCGGTCGGGGGAGTGCGGGGTGGTTCAGCTGAAGCGGCGCCGGTACTCGGCGGGAGTGGTCCCGAGACGGCGCCGGAAGGAACGGTGCAGGCTCTCCACAGAACCGAGCCCGCTGCGGGCGGCGACCTCGGGCAGGGTGTGGGCGCTGTCCTGGAGCAGCCGTCGGGCGGCCTCGAGCCGTACGGACTCGACGTACGCGGCCGGGGTGGTGCCGGTACGCGCGCGGAACAGCCGGGAGAAGTGGCGCACGCTCAGGTGCAGCCGTGCGGCCAGGGCGTCGGCGGAGAGGTCCTCGGTGAGGTGCTCACCGATCCACCTGCGCAGCTCGTCCAGCCGGTCGCCGGGCGCCGCCGGAGGCGTGAGCGGGACGCTGAACTGGCTCTGGCCGCCCGCCCGTTTGACGTACATGACCATCGTGCGGGCGGTGGTGAGCGCGAGTCCGGGGCCGTGGTCCTCGGTGACCATGGCCAGCGCCATGTCCATCCCCGACGCGATGCCCGCGCAGGTCCACAGGCGGCCTTCCCGGATGAAGATCGGATCCGGATCGACGGTGACGAGGGGGTGGTCGGCGGCGAGCCGCGCGGCCGTCCGCCAATGGGTCGTGGCGGTACGGCCGTCCAGCAGCCCGGCCGCGGCCAGCAGATGCGCCCCGGAACAGACGGAGCCCAGCCGGTGGACGCCCGGTGCCACCTCGCGGAGCCAGTCGACGATCCCGCGGTCGAGCACCGGCTCCACCTCGTGGTCGCGCACCCGGACGGCGCCCGACACGAGCAGCGTGTCCACGTCGCCGTCGACCTCGTCCAGGGTCAGGTCGGCCATCAGCCGGATCCCGCCGGAGGTGGTCACCGGCTCGCCCCGGGCCGTCGCGATGCGCACCGTGTAGCCGGGGTGACCGGTGCCGGCGACGCGTGTGGCGACGGAGAACACCTCGGCCGGACCGGTGACGTTGAGCAGTTCGACGCCGGGGAAGGCCGCGATGACGACTCTGTGCACGGGGAGCATGTGCCGATCATTTCGCCTCGCCCCGAGGGCCGCAATGACCAGGTTCTGTCAGATCCGGACATGGCGGTGGAGCCGGGTGGATGGTGTCTCCGGGCGTGGTGGTGGCGCGGACGTGTGGAGCCGGCCGTACCTACCTCCGGGGAACGAGCAGGTCGGAGTGCGTGCGGAGCGGTCCGGGAGGAAGATGGAGACGTGCGGGGGTGCGCCGGTGACATCTGCCGGATGGTCAGCAACGGGATGTGAGCAGGATGGTTGACCGTGCAACCAGCAGTCGTGGCGTGGCCCGGGAACGCACGGAACGCGACTCCAGCGACACCCGCGACACCCGCGACACCCGCGACACCCGCGACACCCGCGAGTCCCGCGAGTCCCGTGAATCCCGTGAATCCCGTGGCACCCGAGAGTCCCGCGACTCTCGTGGCACCCAAGATTCCCGTGACTCCCGTGACCGCCGCCGGCACGACCGGCCCTCACACAGGTTCCACCTCCCCGGCTTCGCGCGTGACGGCGCGGAGATCGGTCTGGGCGACGCCGTCGCCCGGGTGACCACGGCGGCCGGCCTCTGTCCTGGCGGCGGCTGCGGCCCCCGCGCCGAGGCGCTGAACCGGTGGATGACGATCGGCGGCGAACGGGACCGCTGACGTACGGCCACGGGCCGGCAACGTCCGCGCGGCAGACCCGCGTCGCACGCCGCCGCGCGTTCCGGCCTGACGGCCCGACAGAGTGTGCGTGAGGAGTGACTGATGGACGCCGAGATCACCGACACCGTCATCGCCACCAGCCCCCCGCCGGAGGCCGGGGTGCGGCCCCCACCGCCGCCCCACGCGTCCGCTGCTCCTCCCGCCGTTCCCACGCTCGACCCGGAGGGCTTCCGGCCCGCGCGCCCCGCCGAAACCGCCGCACCGGCCGCGGTCCCCGTCACCCAGGCCTCGTGCGGCTGTGCCACGGACGCCTCCCCGGGCGGCGGGGCTGACGACGGCGACACGTCCCTCGGATACGTCTACGCTCTGGGCCGCGTCCATGCCCTCTTCCCCGACCTCTCCGTCCGGCACGAGTACTTCCAGGCGGCCGCCGCCGGCGGGAGGACCGACAGCACGGAGGCAGACGCCCTGTACCGCGTCCTCTCCGACCCGGAGAACCGCTACATCGCCCGGCAGATGTGCTTCGTGCTCTCCGTCGAGGGCGTGGAGACCCACATCCTGAAGCCGGCCGACCCCGCCGAGCTCGACGAGCTCGTGGAGGCCCTGCGCCCGGTCAAGGACGACCGCGATCTCGCCGTGGTCGTCGGACGCCTCGGGCCGATCGCGCCGCCCGGCGCGTGCCAGGGACTGTCCCTGCCCCAGGTGGAGGTGGAGAAGGTCTGGGCCTTCGACCGGAAGGAGCTGATCCGGGCGATCGAGCGCCGCGCCGACGTCTCCAGGAAGGAGTTCGCGCGAGGCGCGGCGGACACGCTCGACCGGCTGCTCCAGCTCGGCAACAACGCCGGCACCCTGCCGACCGAACGCGCCGCCAACTACCTGGCGGTCAGGTCCGAGGAGATCTACCAGACGTCCCACGAGCAGCGTGAGGCGGGCTACGTCCTCTCCGGGGTGGAGGCGGGCCCCTCCCGGCTGAGCAACCCGTCGCAGACCGTCGTCACGGTCGTCTTCTCCTACACCCACCGCCAGACCAACGTCGTCGTGCAGTACTTCGCCCGCGTCGACGTCACGGGGCTCTTCCCCCACACGGTGACCCCCTTCCAGCCGTACTACAACCGGTAACCAAGACAGAAGGAGGCGAACGGACATGCGTATCCCCGGATTCGCCGTCGAGTCGCCGGCACGCGGTGTGACCACCGGTGACCGAGTCCACCCCCAGTTCTTCACGTGCGAGGAGGAACTGGCCCCGGTGTGCCGCCACCAGTGCAAGGGCTCCCACAACCCGCGTGCGTGCGTGCGGCGTTGCCTGGAAAAGGCCTGCTCGGAAAAGTGGTGACCCCGATGCGCACCCCCGGATTCGAGCGCCCCGTCGCGCGGGCGCACCCGGTCCCGGAGACGCCCGGAACCGACCGGCTGTTCCCGCAGCTCGAGTCGTACTGCTCGCGCGAGTGCCGCGTGGAATGCGGCTTCGACCACGACTACGGCTCGCCGGAATGGGCCGAGTGCTTCGACCTGTGCATGGAGACATGCCGCTGACCGGACCGAGCGGACGCGGACGGGCCGGGAAGACGAAGAGAAGACGCAGAGGGACCGAGAGGACGTCGAGGTGCCCATGGACCTCCTGGACCTGGTCGGCCTCACGCCGCTCATGGCGCGGACCTCCGGCCGGTCCTCGGTCGTGGTCGGTCTGGTCGACGGCCGCGTGGCCCTGGACCACCCGGCCTTCGCGGGCCACCCGGTCCGGGAGCTGAGGCCCACCGGCGGTACGGGGGCCTGTCGTGGCGGCGACGTGTGCTGCGCGCACGGCACCGCCGTGGCCGGACTCCTCGCCGGTGACCAGGGCGTCTGCTCCGGCTGCACCCTCGTGTCCCGGCCCCTCTTCGCGGACCGGCCCGCCGACGGCGGTCCCGCGACCTGTCTCACCGGCGTACGGACCGGGGAGCTGGCCGAGGCGATCGTGGAGATCGTCGACGCGGGCGTCCACGTCCTGAACCTCAGCATGGCGCAGCCGGCGCCCTCCGGCGTCCGTGACCACGCGCTGGAGAACGCCCTCGACCACGCCGCCGCCCGGGGCGTGATCGTCGTGGTCGCCGCGGGGAACCAGGGCCGGCTGGGGGCCACCGTGCTCACCGGCCACCCGTGGGCGATCCCGGTGACCGCGTACGACCGCGCCGGGCGCCCCATGCCCCAGTCCAACCGGGGCGCCTCCATCGGCCGCCACGGCCTCGGCGCCCCCGGCGACCGCGTCCCGGGCCTGGGACTCGACGGCCGCACCCTCGTCCTGAGCGGTACGAGCGCCGCCGCGCCCTTCGTCACGGGTGCGGTCGCCCTCCTCCGCTCGGCCTTCCCGAAGGCCGGTCCGGCGGCCGTGCGGTACGCGGTCACCCACGGGCCCGTCCGGCGGAACTCGGTCACGCCGCCGCTGCTCGACGCCTGGGCCGCGTACACGGCACTCCGGGCGATGACGCGGTGAGCGGCGACGGGGGTCGCCGGGCGAGCCCTGCCGGGCCGGTCACAGGCCGGCCACCAGCAACAGCACACCGCACACCGCACACGGAGACACCATGAACGCCGTCGGCCCCGACACCGCCCCCGAGTACCTCAAGCGAACCGCCGAACCGGTCCGTGAGCACCTGTCCGCCGCCACGCAGCTCCAGACCTTCCTGGCCGGTGCCGGCGACCTCACCCGCGACCAGCGGCTGCTCCTCGTCGATCAGGCCCTGGTCCTGATGGAGGGGAACTACGTCCACCTGCCGCTGAAGATCGCGATGCACGCGGTCAACCCCGTGCAGCGGCTGCGGCTCATCCGTCGGGAGCTGGAGCAGCAGACACCCGAGACGATGGATCCGGAGTGGGTCTTCCACGCGCAGATGGCCCAGGTGTTCCACTCGGTGCGGGACCTGCACACCAACTACCGGCTGCCCGAGCCCTTCTCCAGGAAGATCGCCTTCCTCCCCTTCCGGGTGGAGGAGTGCACCGACGGACCGAAGCCCCGCTTCCTGGTCACCCGCGTCACGCAGGGCTTCTCCGCGCCCGGCTTCGCCCCGGGCGTCGAGATCACCCACTGGAGCGGCATCCCCATCGAGCAGGCCGTCGAGCTCAACGCGGCCCGGTTCGCCGGGAGCAACGCCGCGGCGCGCCGCAGCCGCGGCGTCCAGTCGCTGACCGTGCGCTCGCTGTCGGCCCATCTTCCGCCGTTCGAGGAGTGGGTGACCGTCAGCTACACCGACACCGCCGGTGTCTCGCGCGAGCTGCGGGAGAACTGGCAGATCGTGGAGAACCTCCCGCCGATGCCCGCACCGAGCGGTGAGGCGGCGCTCATGATGGGCGTCGACGACGAGGGCGAGGAGATCAGCCGGGCCAACGTCATGCTCTTCGCGCCCCACGTCGTCGCGCAGCAGCGGGCGGTGGACGCGGGACTGTCCCCGGCCGGCGCGGAGGGCGAGATCGTCAGCACGATGCCGCAGGTCTTCACCGCCCGTACCGTCGACACCCCCTCGGGGACCTTCGGTCACCTCCGCATCCACACCTTCAGCGTCCAGGACGCCGAGGCCTTCGTCGAGGAGTTCCTGCGGCTCGTCGGCGCACTGCCGCAGAACGGTCTGATCCTCGACGTACGCGACAACGGCGGCGGCCTGGTCTGGGCGTCGGAGCTCACCCTCCAGACGCTGACGCCGCGCCGGATCGCACCGGAGCCGTTCCAGTTCATCAACACGCCCCTCAACCTGCGCCTGTGCCGGAACAACGCCAGCCTCAGGCCCTGGCTGGCCTCCCTGGAGCAGGCCGTCGAGCTGGGCGCCGCGTTCTCGGCCGCCGTGCCCCTCACCCCGGAGGAGCCCGCCAACGCGATCGGCCAGCGGTACTTCGGCCCGGTCGTCCTCATCACGAACGCCCGCTGCTACTCCGCGACCGACATGTTCGCCGCGGGCTTCCAGGACCACCGCATCGGGACCGTGCTCGGCACCGACGACAACACCGGCGCCGGCGGCGCCAACGTCTGGGCGCACAACGACATCATCCAGTTCTTCCCGATCCCCGACACGCCGTACCGCCCGCTGCCGAACGGAGCGGGCATGCGCGTGGCGATCCGCAGGTCGCTGCGGGTCGGCGAGCGCGCCGGTACGCCGCTGGAGGACCTGGGCGTCGTCCCGGACGTACGCCACCGGATGACCCGGCGGGACCTCCTGCAGGGCAACGTCGACCTCCTGGCACGCGCCGGTGAGATCCTCAAGGCGCAGCCCGTCCGGGAGCTGACCGTCACCGACGCCACGCGCGCCGACGGCTCGCTCCGCCTGAAGCTCAGGACGGCCAACGTCGACCGCGTGGACGTCTACCTCGACCGGCGCCCCCGTACCTCCGTGGACGTTCCCGACGGTCAGGTCGAGATCACGGTCCCCGGAGCCACCGGCGCCGGGTCGGTGCGGGTGGACGGCTTCGCCGACGGCGAGCTCGTCGCGGGCCGCACCGAGCGGCTCCAGGGCCCGTAACGCGTTGCAGGCCGTCAGGCGGTACGCGCGAGGACGTCGCGGGCGGCCTCCTCGGCCGTGGTGCGGTCCTCCGGGACGAGGCCGATGCGGGTGCGGCGGTCGAGGAGGTCGGAGGCGTCGAGGGCGCCCTCGTGGCGGACGGCCCACAGGAGTTCGGCACCGGTCACGGGGTGGCCGGGCACCACGGGCCGGGCGAGGGAGGGGTCCTCAAGGCCGAGCGCGTGGACGGCCGGCGCCTCGGAGCCGTACCGGTGCACCAGGCGCGGCGGGACGTCGAGCCCGGCGAGCGTCCGCGGCGCGGCGGCGCCGACCAGGGGCACCGACGCGGTGCGGCACGGGCCGGCGGTGAGGCCGCGGGCGGCCACGGCCGCGTCGACGGCGTCCTGGGCCATGCGCCGGTACGTGGTGAGCTTGCCCCCGACGACGGTGACGACGCCGTCGGGCGAGGTGAGCACGGCGTGCTTGCGGGAGATGTCGGCGGTCCGGCCGGCGGCGTCCCGGGTGTCGAGCAGCGGGCGCAGGCCGGCGAAGGCCCCCACCACGTCGTCGCGCTGAAGGGTGACGTCGAGCGCGGAGCCGAGGACGTCGAGGAGGAAGCCGATGTCCGTCTCGGGGACGTCCGGCACGTCGGGGACGGCGCCGTCGACGGGCTCGTCGGTGAGGCCGACGTACACGCGTCCGTCGCCCTGGGGGAGGACCAGGACGAAGCGGTTGGTCTCGCCGGGGATCGGGATGTGCAGTCCGGCGGAGAGCCGGCCGAGGTCCTCGGAGCGCAGTACGAGATGGGTGCCGCGTGACGGCCGCAGGCGCACGTCGTCGACGAGGCCGCCCGCCCACACGCCGGTCGCGTTCACGACCGCGCGGGCGCGGATGCGCAGCTCCTGTCCGGTGGTCTCGTCGCGGACCAGCGCGCCGTCGCGGTGGAGTTCGAGCGCACGGGTGCGGGTGAGGACGCGGGCCCCGTGGGCGGCCGCGGTGCGGGCGATCGCGGTCACCAGGCGCGCGTCGTCGGAGAGCCGGCCGTCCCAGGAGAGCAGTCCGCCGCGCAGTCCGGTGGGGCGGAGCGCCGGGGCGAGGTGGCGGGTCTCGACGGCGGACAGCGCGCGCGGCCGGGGCAGCGTGCCGCGCGAGGTGCGGGCGGAGACGCGCAGCAGGTCGCCCGCGACGAAGCCGGCGCGGGCGAGGGCCGCCTGGCCCCGGCTGACGAGCGGGGTGAGGGGCAGGACGAAGGGCTGGGGGCGGACCAGGTGGGGGGCGGTGCGCTCCATGAGGATGCCGCGTTCGACGGCGCTCTCGTGCGCGACGTCGAGCTGTCCCGACGCGAGGTAGCGCAGACCGCCGTGGATCAGCTTCGAGCTCCAGCGTGACGTGCCGAAGGCGAGGTCGTGGGCGTCGATCGCGACGACGCTCAGCCCGCGGGTGGCAGCGTCGAGGGCCGCTCCGGCGCCGGTGGCGCCGAGACCGACGACCAGGACGTCGATGACGCCGTCGACGCCGTCCGCGCCCTCGGCGAGCCGTTCCAGTTCGCGGCGCCGCCGCCCGGCGTCGAGCGAGGAGCCGGGCAGGGCGGGGCCGCCCGTGGCGTTCGCGGGGCTGCTCGTGGGGGTCATGGCGTGAGGGTCCTCTCCAGCAGGGTGCGCAGCTCGTCGAGGAAGGCGGCTTCGCTCAGTTCGGGATCGGTCTCGTCGGTCATGGTGCGCAGCGAGAGCGTGAAGGACTGGACGACGAGCAGCAGGGACCGGGCCTGCAGGTCCGTCCGGACGCGGCGCACGGAGCCGTCCTCGTGGCCCTCGTCGAGCGCGGTGGTGAGCAGCCCGAGCAGGGCGTCCTGGCTGGCGCCGCGGCGGTCGAGGACGTACGGCAGCAGCAGTTCCGGATCGACGTCGACGATCTTGTGGAACAGCGGGTGGCGGCGGAACGCGGCGACTCCCGCGACCATCCCCTCGACGATCCGCTCGCGTGCGGGCCTGCCGTCGCCGGCCGCGTCGCCGTCGGGGCCGCCGTCGGCGTCGGGCGGCATGGCGCCCGCGGCGACCGCGATCCACTCACGGGTCATCAGGTCGCCGACCAGGGTGCGCACGTCGGGCCACCGCCGGTACAGCGTCATCCGGGACACGCCCGCGCGCCGGGCGACGTCGGTCAGGGTCGTGCGGCGTACGCCGACGGCGAGCACGCAGTCGCGTGCGGCGTCGAGCACGGGATCTGCGTCCGTATGGTTGTGACGAATGGGCGTCATCTGTCACAGTGTAATGCCAGTGCGGCCCGAGCGGCAGCGCCGTCCGTGAAACAGACCGTGAGGACCATTCGAATGGACATGTTGTGGAGCGGCTGGGGCGACCCGGCCAAGGCGGCGCCGCTGCCCGACGCGGTGACCGGCCTCCTGCGGGACCTGCTCGGCGTCACCCCGCGCGAGAGCGGCCCGGCGACCCTCGACGCCATCGAACCGCCCGCCCCCGCACTCACCGACGAGGCGCGCGCCGCGCTGCGCACGGCCGTCGCCGCGCCGGACGGCCTGCGGGACGACGCCGAGAGCCGCGTCCGGCACACCCGCGGCAAGTCGACCCCCGACCTGCTGCGCATCCGCGCCGGCGAGGTCGACGACGTCCCGGCCGCCGTCGTGCTCCCGGGCAGCCACGACGAGGTCCTCGCCGTGCTGCGGGCCTGCGCCGAGCACGGTCTCGCCGCCGTTCCGTTCGGCGGCGGCACCTCCGTCGTCGGCGGTCTCGCGCCCGCCACGAAGCGCCCGTTCGTCGCGCTCGACCTGCGCCGCCTGGACCGGCTCGTCGCCGTCGACGAGGTGTCCCGCACCGCGACCCTGCAGCCCGGCCTGCGCGGCCCGCAGTGCGAGGCGCTGCTCAACGAGCGCGGCTGGACGCTCGGCCACTTCCCGCAGTCGTTCGAATGGGCCACCGTCGGCGGCTTCGCCGCCGCCCGCTCCAGCGGCCAGGCCTCCGCCGGATACGGCCGCTTCGACGAGATGGTCCTCGCCCTCACGGTCGCCACCCCCGAGGGCACGCTGGAACTCGGCCGGGCCCCGCGCTCGGCCGCCGGCCCCGACCTGCGCCAGCTGATCCTCGGCTCCGAGGGCGCCCTCGGCGTGATCACCGCGGTGACCGTGCGGGTCCGCCCGCTGCCGGAGAAGCGGATCTACGAGGGCTGGCGCTTCGCCTCCTTCGAAGCCGGCACCGCGGCACTCCGCCGGCTCGCCCAGGACGGCCCGCGGCCCACCGTGCTGCGCCTCTCGGACGAGTCGGAGACCTTCGTCGGACTGGCCCAGCCGGACGCCATCGGCAGCACCGAACTCCCGGAGAAGCCGGGCTGCATGGCGATCGTCGGCTACGAGGGCACCGAGGCGGACACCACCGCCCGCCGCGCCGCCGCCCGCGAGGTCCTGCTCGCCTGCGACGGCGAGTACCTCGGCGAGGAGCCCGGCGACAAGTGGGAGCACGGCCGCTACAACGCGCCCTACCTGCGCGACGCCCTCCTCGACGCCGGCGCCTTCGCCGAGACGCTGGAGACGGCCGCCTTCTGGTCCGCGATCCCCGGCCTGTACACGGCGGTACGCGACGCGCTGACCAGCACGCTCACCGAGGCCGGCACCCCGCCGCTGGTCATGTGCCACATCTCGCACACGTACGAGAACGGCGCCTCGCTGTACTTCACCGTCGTCTCGGCGCAGGGCGAGGACCCGGTCGCCCACTGGGCGCCGGCGAAGCGCGCGGCCAACGAGGCGATCCTGGCGGCGGGCGGCACCATCAGCCACCACCACGGCGTCGGCACCGACCACCAGGACGGCTACGTCCAGGAGATCGGCCCGCTCGGCATCCGTATGCTGCAGGCGGTCAAGGCCGAGGTGGACCCGTCCGGAGTACTCAGCCCCGGAATCCTCGTCCCGGTCCGCTGAGCCGGCCGTCCGCCGAGCCGTCCGCGCGCCGCGCCGGTCGTCCGTCGATTCGTCCGCGCGCCGTGCGGGTCGTCCGTCGATTCGTCCGCGCGCCGTGCGGGCCGTCCGCCGAAAACCTGCCGTCCGTCCGCTGAACCCCCTCGTCCGCCGCTTCGTCTGCCGCCCGGAGGCCTGACCCATGCGACAGTTCACCGCCGTCGTCAACCCCACCGCAGGGGGTTCCAGTGGCACGGCGGGTCTGCTCCCGCTGGCCCGGCTGCTCCGGGAGGCGGGCGCGCGGCTCGACACCGTCTACAGCCGCAGCCTGGAGCACGCGCGGGAGATCGCCCGGGAGGCCGGCGCGCGCGGCCACGTCGTGCTCGCCGTCGGCGGCGACGGCATGGCCGGCTGCGTCGGCGGGGCGCTCAGCGGCACGGACACGGTGTTCGGCCTCGTGCCCGCGGGCCGCGGCAACGACTTCGCCCGGGCCCTGGGGCTGCCCACCGACGCACCGCGGCTCGCCGAGGTGCTGCTCGAGGGCACGCCCCGGGCCGTCGACACGATCGAGGTGGAGTCCGCGGCACACGCCCGGGTCTGCGTCCTCGGGAGCGTGTACGCCGGCGTCGACGCGGTGGCCAACCGCCACGCCAACCACTCGCGGCTGCTGCGGGGAGCGGCGTCGTACTACGTCGGCGGCCTTCGGGCCGTCCTCGCCTGGAAGCCCGCCACGTACCGGCTCACCGTCGACGGGGAACGGCACGAGCGCACCGGATACACGGTGGTCGCGGCGAACTCCGGCTTCTACGGCTTCGGCAGGAACATCGCGCCGGGCGCACGGCTCGACGACGGTCTCCTCGACGTCGTGGTGATCAAGGCGGCGCCGAAGCGCCACTTCTTCGCCATGATGAACGAGCTGAAGACGGGCGCGCACCTGGAGCGACCCCAGGTCGAGATCCTGCGCGGCAAGGAGATCCGGATCGAGGCCGACCGCCCCCTGCCGTACGGCGCGGACGGCGAGGTCGACGCCACCCTGCCGGTGACGGTCCGCGTCCGGCCCGCCGCCCTCAACGTCCTGGCTCCCTAGGGTCCTCCCCGGGAAACGCCCGGCCCGGGCCGCCCGGCCTGGGCCGCCCGGCCGGGTCGGTCCGGCCCGGGGGCGGCCGGCCCGTGGCCCGGCTTCACGCGGGCGGCGTCGGGGCCAGGACCACGAAGTCCGCGTTCGACGGGTCGAGACAGACGGCGAGCCGGCCCACGCCCTCCGCGTCGGCCGGCCCCATCTGCACCGAGCCGCCGTTCGCCGTCACCGCCGCGGCCGCCGCGTCGCAGTCGTCGACGGCGAACACCGGGTGCCAGTAAGGGCGCCCGCCGGCCAGCGCCAGGTCCTCCTTCGACAGCTCCATGAGACCGCCCTGCATCCGCTCCTCGGGCAGACCGACGGGCGTGATCAGGGTGTACGTGCCTCCGCCGCCCGGCAGTTCCATGTCGCTGAACTGCCAGCCGAGGACGCCGCCGTAGAACTCCCGTGCCGCGGTCGCGTCGCTCGTGTACAGCTCGGTCCAGTTGAGCGAGCCCGGCTTGTCGACCAGCTCCACGCCCGTGTTCGTCCCGGGCTGCCAGACGGCGAACTGGCCGCCCAGCGGATCGGTGTACTGGGCCATCCGGCCCCACTCGTCCAGGTCCCTGGGCGCCACGCGCACCGTACCGCCCGCGCTCTCGACGGCCTCCGTCGTGGCGTCCGCGTCGGTGACCGTGTAATAGATCATCCACGCCGACCGCGCGCCCTCCTCGGTCAGCTTGCCGAGGCCCGCGACGATCTTGCCGTCCTTCCGGAACATGCCTCCCTCCATGTCCTCGCTCTCTCCCATCGACTCGTAGTCCCAGCCGAGGACAGCGCCGTAGAAGTCGGCGGCCGCGCGCACGTCCGGCGCGCCGAGGTCCAGCCAGCAGGGGGTGCCGGGGGTGAAGTCCGTGGTGATCATGGGCCTTGCCTTTCACGGAAGCGCGGGGATGCGCGGGACGGAGGTGCTGGTGTGTCTCCTGCGGTCATTCGTCCGTACGACCACAGCCTGACATCCGCCACTGACAGTCGCCCCCCGGCCGTCAGCGCCCGCAGGTCGTGCCCGGACCGACCTTCGTGAGGTGCACCAGATAGTCCTCGACCTTCCGGTCGACGCACGCGTCACGGCCGTAGCCGGTGTGGCCCGCCCCCTCGAAGGACAGCAGCATGCCGCCGGGGAACTGGCGGGCCAGGCTCACCGCCTCCTCGTACGGCGTGGCCGGGTCGCCCGCCGTGCCCACGACCAGGACCGGCGGTACGCCCGGTGCGTTCACCCGGTGCGGGCGCTGCGGTCCGGCCGGCCAGTCCTTGCAGACCAGCTCGCCGGTCAACCCGCTGGTGCCGTACACCCCCGCCGCGCGGTCGGCGGGCCCCAGGGCGTCCCAGTAGGCGCGCTCGTCCCGCGGGTGGGGCACGTCGAGGCAGTTGACCGCCAGCAGGGCGGCGTCGCTGTTGTCCTCGGGCACGGAGTCCGCGGACGCGGCTCCCGTCTCACCGTCCACCGACCCGTCCTCCTCTTCCTGCCCGTCCCCCTGTACCGGCTGCTCTTCCTGCTCCTGTTCCTGTTCCTGTTCCTGCTCCTCGTCCTCGGGCCGGGCCTCGTCGCCCGCCGCGAGAGCCGCCAGCTTCGTACCGTCACCGCCGTCCGCCGCTGCAAGCGCCTCGGACAGGGCCTCCCACTGGGCCTCCGGCGTGTACATGGACAGGCTGAGCGCGGACACCAGCGTCGCCGCGTCCAGGCCCGAATCGGAGCCGTCGACCGGCAGAGGCTCGCGCTGGGTGCGCTCCAGGAGCCGGTCTATCAGCGCCCGTATCTCCCCGGGCGTGGCACCGGGACAGCCGTCGCCCACCGTCTCGCCGCAGGTCCGCGCGTAGTCCTCGACCGCGTCCCGGAAGCCGGTGGCCTGGCTCAGCATCCGCTGCCGCCAGTCGAGCGACGGGTCCACCGCCCCGTCCAGGACCATCGCCCTCACCCGGTGCGGGAACTGCTCGGCGTACGAGGTGCCCAGGCTCGTCCCGTACGACCAGCCGACGTAGGTCAGCTTGCGCTCGCCGAGCGCCGCCCTGAGCACGTCGAGGTCCCGCGCCGCGTCCACCGTGCCGACGTGCGGGAGCAGCGGGCCGCTGGCCTTCCGGCACGCGTCGGCGGTCGCCCGGGCCTCGGCCAGGACCTCGGCGCGCTCGGCGGCGGTACGGGGGTGGAGCGGCGCACCGGACGCCTCGGCCGTGTCGCCTGACGCCTCGCCCGACTCCGACTGTCCGGGGGTGAGGCAGGTCAGGGCCGGCCTGCTCTCCCCGACCCCGCGCGGGTCGAAGGCCACGATGTCGAAGTGCTCGCGCACGCCGCGGCCCAGCTCGTCGGCCAGGCCGTCCCTGAGCGCCTGGACGCCGCGCTCGCCCGGCCCGCCGGGGTTGTAGAGCAGGGCGCCCGTGCGCCGTCCGGCGGTCGCGGTGGCCGCCTTCGCGACCGGCAGCACGAAGGTCCTGCCGTCGCCGGGCCGGGAGTAGTCCATGGGCACGGTGAGCGAGGCGCACGCCAGGTCGCCGCAGGGCTTCCAGTCCAGCTTCTGCCCGTAGAAGCGCCGCAGGTCGGGGCGTTCGGCCGGATCCACGGCGGCCCTGGCCCCCGGCCTTCCGGCGTCGGGGCCGGATCCGGCCGTGCATCCGGCCGCCAGGGAGGCGGCGCCGAGGACGGCGAGGGCGATGACGAGTGCCTGGCGGCGGCGAACGGCGGCGCGTATCACGAGTTGCTCCCTGAGTGGTCGGTCCGGGGAAGCTTCGCGCGCGGATGCTGAGGATTTCGTGAGGGCGTGAGGGCGTGAGGGCGTGAGGGGGCGTGGGCGTGCGTGGGGCGCGAGGCGTGAGGGTGTGAAGGTGCCACGCGTAAGGGTTGGGCCGGCGCCGCCTGGCCTACCGGCGGATCAGTCGGGTGTCGGCAGGCGCAGGACGAAGCGCGCCCCGCCGTGGGCGGTGACGGGTGCCGTGAGGGTGCCGCCGTGGGCGTGGGCGACCCAGGAGGCGATGGAGAGGCCGAGGCCGGTGGAGCCCGAGCCGCTGCGGAAACGCTCGAACAGCGCGCCCGCGACCTCCGGAGGCAGGCCGGGTCCCGCGTCCTGCACCGTCAGCGTGCCGTCCCGCGTGACCGTGAGCAGCACGTCCGCCGGAACGCCCGGCGCGTGGCCGTGGGTCAGCGCGTTGCCCAGCAGATTGCCCACCGCCCGGCGCAGCAGGTCGGGATCGGCGAGGACGACCGTCTCCTCGGCCTCGACCCGCACCCGGTGGCCGCGCGCCGGTCCGTCGGCGGCCTCCTCGGCGACCGCCTCCACCAGCTGGTCGAGGCGGAGCGGCTGGCGCGCCACGGCCGCCGTCCCGGACATCAGCCGGGCCCGGGTGAGCAGCCCGTCGACCAGCCGGCCCATGCCCTCCGCCAGACGCAGCGTGCGCCGGTGCACGTCCGCGCTGTCGGTCTCCCCGCGCAGGGCCGTCTCCGCGAGGGTCCGCAGCGAGGCGGCGGGGGTGCGCAGGTCGTGCGCGGCGTCCGCGAGGAACGCCTCCTGCTGGGAGAGGGCCGTCAGCGCCGGCCGTACCGCCCGCCCGGAAAGGACGTGACCGACGGCCGCCGACAGGAGCACGAGCACCGCGCAGCCGCCCGTCACCAGCCACACCAGACGGCGGTGGTCGTCGCGCTGGGCCGTGGCGTCGGCCAGCGTCACCAGGACGCCCTGCGGACCGTCGGCCTCGGCGCCGTCCGCCGCGGTCTCGTCGTCCGACGGATAGAACGGCATCGCGAACACCCGTACCGGCGCGCCGTCCGTCGTCCGCCGGTCGAAGGCGCGCGGCTCACCGGCGCGTGCCGCGGCCCGGCCGGCCTCCAGGACGGCGCCCGGGCCCACCGTGAGGCACGGCCCCGCCGGGGCGTGCCGGACGGTGAGGTCGCCCGGGTCGTCGCCGTTCACGAGGAGGACGGTGAGCGGCGGGCACGCGGTGTTCACGTTGTCCGCCAGGACGCCGGTGTCCAGCCGCCCCTTCTCGTCGGTCTCCAGGAGACCGAGCGCCCAGCTGGTGTCCGCGTCCATCGCGTGGTCGAGCTGCTCCCGCCAGCGCCCGCTGTCGCTGCGCACCGCCAGCACGCCCATCGTGATCAGGCCCAGCGCGCTGGTCAGCGCGAACAGCAGGCTGATGCGGCGGCGTAGCCGCAGCACGCGGGCGGTGGGCGTGAGCGGCACCGCGGTCCGTGACCGGCGGGGGAGTGCGGGCCGCCGGGCGCGGCGGACGGCCGTCACGGCGCGCCGGGCGGCGCGAGCCGGTAGCCCACCCCGCGCACGGTGTGGATGAGCGAGGGGTCACCGAGCTTGCGGCGCAGCTGGGAGACCAGCACCTCCAGCACGTTGGACTGCGGCTCCGCCATCTCGTCCCAGCAGCTCTCGATCAGCTCGGCCCGGGGTACGGCCTGGTCGGCGCGGGCCGCGAGCACCTCCAGGACGGCGAACTCCCGGCCGGTGAGCGTGAGCAGCACTCCGCCCCGGCGGACGTGCCGCCGCGCCGTGTCGATCTCCAGGTCGCCGACGCGGTGCACCGGCGGGCGTACGACGGCGGCGCGGCGGCACAGGCTGCGCACGCGGGCGACCAGCTCGGGCACCGCGAACGGCTTCACGAGATAGTCGTCGCCGCCGCTGGCGAAGCCCTCCACCCGGTCCGCCACCGTGTCACGCGCGGTCAGGAACAGCACCGGCACCGCCCGCCCGGCGCGCCGCAGCCCCTCGACGTAGCCGGCGGCGTCCCCGGACGGCAGCATCCGGTCGAAGACCGCGCAGTCGTACGCGGTCACGAACAGCGCCTCGTCGGCCTGGGGCAGATCGGCCGCCTCGTCGACGGCGAGCCCCGCGGCCCGCAACGCGGCGGCCACACCGAACCGGAGGTTTTCGTCGTCCTCGACGAGCAGAACGCGCACGTCGCACACCTTAAAGGGTGGCCGTGCCGGGGTCAGGTCGCGGTACCGTCCCGCCATGTACCCATCATCCGAGAACGGCGCCTCCAGGCCGCCCGTCACCGCCGAAGACCTCCACCACGCCGTACGCCTCGCCGTGGCCGCGCTGCGCGAGGCCCCGCCCGAGGCGTGGGACGGCAACGCCGGCTCACTGGAGTGGGACTGCTGGGAGACCGTCGAGCACCTCGCCGACGACCTCTTCGCGTACGCCGTGCAACTGGGCCCCTCCGCACCGCCCCTGGACGCCGACGTGCCCTTCGTCTGGCACAGCCGGCGCCCCGGAGGTCCCCAGAACGCCGTCCACGCCGACCGGACCGCGGGCCCCGCCGGACTGCTCCAGGTCCTGGAGGCGTGCGGGGCGCTGCTGGTCGCCATGGTGCGCACCACGCCCGCCGAGACCCGCGCCTACCACTGCTTCGGGGTGTCGGACCCCGAGGGCTTCGCGGCCATGGGCATCGTCGAGACCCTGGTCCACACCCACGACCTCGCGCAGGGCCTCGGTCTGACCTGGGAGCCGCCCGCCGCGCTCTGCGCGAGGACCCTCGCCCGGCTCTTCCCGGACGCGCCCTCCGACACGGCACCCTGGCCCACCCTGCTGTGGGCCACCGGCCGCGCCCCGCTCGCCGGACACCCGCTCCGCACCAGCTGGCGGTGGGACGGCACGCCCCGGCCGTAGGCCGCCGGGTACGGGCGACGGCGGCCGTCGGGCGGCCGTGGCCGGGCGTTGTCAGACCCTCCTCGTAACGTCGGGGGAGAAGGGTCCGGAAGACGCCGGACCCACGGGCGCGAGGGAGCGGTCATGGGTGAGATCAGTGTGGACCGGCGGCAGCTCGACCATCTGCTCGCGGACAGCGCGAGCGGGTACGACGTGCCGTACCAGGAGGCCTTCGCCGCCCTCGCCGCCTCCCACCGCGGGCGGCCCGTCGAGACGATCGTGCCGCTGCTGCGGGCGGCGGCCGAGCGGTCGCTGCTCGGCTTCACCCCGGCCGACCTCCTCGACCAGGCCCGGGCCATCAGCAGCGGAGCCCCGTACGAGCTGCGGATCCGCGTCACGGGCAGATAGCGGCGCACCGGGCGCGTCAGCGCCTGCCGGTGGCTCAGCGTCCGCCGACGGTTCAGAGTCTGCCGGCGATCAGGGCCTGCCGACGGTTCAGCATCTGCCGGTGGCTCAGCGCCTGCCGGTGGTCAGGGCCTCGCGGCCGATGCCGAGTTCGCGGACGAGTGCGTCGTCGACCCACTCCAGCATCGTGGCGCGGCTGAGCGCTCCTCCGTACGAGGTGGTCTGCACGGCCAGTCCGTCGAGCAGGGCGGTGAGCCGCCAGGCCGTGTCCTCCGGGCTGTCGCAGACGAACTCGCCGGCGGCCACGCCCTCCGCCACGACCTCGGCGATCGCGGCCTTCCACCGACGGTCGAGGTCGTGGGTGACCTTGCGCAGCGCGGGTTCGCGCAGTGCGGCGGCCCAGCCCTCGATCCACAGCCGCCAGCCCTTGGCCTGTCCGGTCGGCGCGTACCAGCGCACCGCCGACCGCAGTCGCCGGGTGGCGCTGGTGCGCGGCTTGTCCACGATCGCGCGCAGCTGGGCGAGGTCGCCCTCGGCCGCGTGGGCGAAGGCCTCGGCGACGAGGAGCTCCTTGGTGGAGAAGTGGTACAGCACCAGCGAGCTGCTGACTCCGAGGGCCGAAGCGACGTCCGACAGACGCACGTTGCCGATGCCGCGGGCCTCGATCTGCTCGACGGCGACGCGCAGGATCTCCGCCCGCCGTTCCTCCACGCTCAACCGGACTCTGGCCACGGGCTCACCCTACACAGGCCACCACGGGAAGCGTCATGCGTAGCAGCCGAAGCGTCCGGCGATCTCCGGCAGCCGGTCGGCGACCAGGCGGTGCGCCGCGACCCGTGGCGTGGTCCCGTCCGCCTCGGCGCGGTCCAGTACCTGTCCGACCAACGCCCGCATGGCGTGCCGGATGTGCGCGAAGGCCTCGTCCGCGTCGGCGCCGATGTCACCGAACAGCGTCCACCACCACCATGCGTTGGTGGCCGAGTTGACCACGACGTCCGGAAGGACCGTGATCCCCCGGGCCGCCAGGCGTTCCTCCGCCTCCGCGAGGACCGGCATGTTGGCCGCCTCCACGACCCAGCGGGCCGTGATCCCGGCCTCGTTGTCCGCGTCGACCGCGTACGACACGGCCGCCGGGACCAGTACGTCGGCGTCCGCCGACAGCCAGGCGTCGCCGGGCAGTTCGGCGTCGCCGGGACGCAGCGCGGCCCGGTCCACCGTGCCGTACGCGTCGCGCGCGGCCAGGAGCGCCTCGACGTCCAGTCCCTCGGGGTTGGCGACGGTGCCCTTGACGTCGGCCACCGCCACCACCCGCAGCCCGGCCGCGGCCAGGAAGCGGGCGGTCGCCCCGCCCATCGTCCCGAAGCCCTGCACCGCGACGCGCGTCCCCGCGTGCGGCACCCCGGCCCGGTCCAGCGCGGTCAGCACGGACTCCGCGACACCGCAGCCGCCGGCCAGCTCGTCGAGCCCGATGCCGTCGACTTCCACCGCGAACGCGTCGGCGAGCCGCCGCCGCGCCGCGGCCTCGTCGTCGAGCAGCGGGTAGACCGCCTGCACGGAGGAGACCAGGCCCGCCTCGGCCACCGCCCGGTCCACCAGGTCCTGGGTGAGCCCCAGGTCCTCGCCGGTGGTCCAGAACCGCTCGACGTACGGGCGCATCGCGCGCAGATAGCGGACGAGCACGCCGTACGCCTCGGGGTCGCGCGGGTCGCAGTCGATGCCGCCCTTGGCGCCGCCGAGCGGGACGTAGCGGGCCCGCGGGTCGTAGTGCAGGGCCTCCTTCATCGTCATGCCGCGGGCGAGTCCGGTGACCTCGTCGAGGGTGCAGCCCGCGCGCATCCGCAGCCCGCCGCTGGACACACCGCGCACCAGCCGGTCGATGACCAGAAAGCCCTGACGTCCCGTCACCTGGTCGGTCCAGGTGACCGAGAGGAGCGGGGCGGCGCCCGGCGCGGGGCCGGCGGAAGAGGCCGGGACCGGGGCAGCGGCCGGGACCGGGGCAGTGGCCGGGGCAGGGGCGGACGTCGTCATCGGGCGGACTCCTCGGGGACGGTGACGATGGTGGGGCCGGGGGCGGTCAGGGCCGTGGACAGGGCGGCGGCGAGTTCCTCCGGCGAGCGGGTGACGGCGCCCCGCCCGCCGTACGCCCGGGCCAGCGCCGGCAGGTCGACCGCCGGCAGGTCGACGGCCACGGGCTCGTCCCCGCGCGCCGCCATCTCCTCGCGGATCTCGCCGTACCCGCCGTTGTCGAAGACCACGACCGGCAGCGGCAGGCCCGACTGTACGGCCGTGGCGAGCTCCTGCACGGAGAACTGCAGCCCGCCGTCACCGCTCAGGGCCACCACCTGCCGGCCGGGGCACGCGGTCTTGGCGCCGATGGCGGCGGGGAGCGCGTAACCGAGGGTGCCGAACCCGGTCGGGTGGAGGAAGCGTCCCTCGGGGCCGACCGGCAGGTGCGGCAGCGCGCCGTAGTAGCAGCACCGGGCGCTGTCGGAGGTGATGACGGCGTCCTCCGCGAGCACCCGGCGCATCTCCCGCAGATACGGCCGCCAGCGCGCGTCGCGCGTACGGGTCTCGTCGTCGCGGGTGGTGCGCAGATCGGTGACGAGCGCACCGACGTCGGCCTCGTCGTCGCGGCCCGCGGCGTCACGGTCCCGCCCCCGGCACGCGTCGAGCAGCGCGCCGAGGACCGCTGCCGCGTCCCCGACCAGCGGGACGTCCGCCGGGAGACCCGCGTACATCTGGGCCGGGTCGAGGTCGACCCGGATCAGGCTTCCGCCGAGCGCCGGCAGCGGACCCCAGACGTCGGACTCGGCGAGCTCCGTGCCGACGGCGAGCACCACGTCGCGGTCCGCCAGCCACTTCTGCACGGCCGGGCTGTGCAGGGACACGCCCAGCGACAGCGGATGCCGCTCGTCCACGACGCCCTTGCCGTTGGCGGTGGTGACCACCGGCGCGCCGAGCAGGGCGGCGAGCGCCCGGCACTCGGCCGAGGCAGCCCGCGCGCCGCCGCCCAGGACGAGCGCCGGCCGGCGGGCCGCGGACAGCGCGTCCGCCGCCGCGCGGACCGCGGCCGGATCGGGCAGCGCGGGCCCGGTGGGCGGCGCGATGCGGACGGGCCCGGCCGGTTCGACGGCTTCCAGCAGGTCCAGCGGCACCTCGATGTGCACGGGCCGGGGCCGGCGCGTACGGAAGAGGGTGAAGGCCCGCGCCACAGCCGCACCGATCTCGTCGACGGAGGACACCCGGTGGCTGACCGCGGCCACGCCCCGCAGCGCGTCCGTCTGGCTGCGCATCTCGTGCAGCAGACCGGTCGACTGCCGAGGGTGCCGCAGCGGCATGCCGGGCGACACCACGAGCAGGGGAACGCTGTCGGAGTACGCCTGGCCCACCGCCGCCGCGATGTTCAGGAGCGCGGGACCCGTGGTGGTGACCGCGACGCCCGGACGGCCGGACAGCCGGGCGTAGGCGTCAGCGGCGTAGCCCGCGCCCTGCTCATGACGGCTCGTCACATGCCGGATTCCGTAGGGGCGGAGATGGCGGTAGATCTCCAGGTTGTGCGTCCCGGGAATGCCGAACGCGTCCGTCACGCCGTGCGCGGCCAGCGCGCGGACGACGGCCTCGCCGCCGGTGAGCGACCCGGCGCCGGTGAGGGGCCGGCCGTGGCCCGGGGCCTCGCGTGACCCGGGGGCCGGCTCGGTCGGGAGGTCGGACACGGTCTCTCCTGGCAGGGTGCGGGCAACGGGCCTACTGACTGAACCGTCAGTCAGTATCAGGAGCGGTGGGTGCGACTGTCAACGCCTGGAGGGAGGTCACCGCCCCGGGGGGGCGCGAGCGCGGGGCGGGAACGATTCCACCGGGGATCCCGTAGGGTCGGAAAATGGCCAAGTACTTCGACGTCCACCCGCAGTCCCCGCAGCCGCGCACCATCGGCACCGTGGTCGACAGCCTCCGGACCGGAGCGCTCATCGCGTACCCCACGGACTCCTGCTTCGCGCTGGGCTGCCGGATCGGCAACCACGAGGGACTCGAGCGGATCCGGTCCATCCGACGCCTCGACGACCGGCACCACTTCACCCTGGTGTGCGAGAACTTCGCCCAGCTCGGGCAGTTCGTCCACGTCGACAACAACGTCTTCCGCGCGGTCAAGGCGGCGACGCCGGGCAGCTACACCTTCATCCTGCCCGCGACGCGGGAGGTCCCGCGCCGCCTGATGCACCCCAAGAAGAAGACCGTCGGCGTCCGCATCCCCGACCACAACGTCGCCCGCGCCCTGCTGGCCGAACTCGGCGAGCCCCTGGTGTCGAGCACCCTGCTCATGCCCGACGAGGACGAGCCGATGACCCAGGGCTGGGAGATCAAGGACCGGCTCGACCACCTCGTCGACGCCGTCCTGGACTCGGGCGACTGCGGCACCGAACCCACGACCGTCGTCGACTTCTCCGGCGGTGAGCCCGAGATCGTACGGCGCGGGGCCGGTGACCCGACGCGCTTCGAGTGACCGGGGCCCCTCCCGTCAGACCGTCCGCAGCCCCAGGCCGGGGAAGGCGAACTCGTACGGAGGGCGGTACTCGGCCTCGCCGCCCAGCAGCAGGTCCGCGGGCCGCTCGACGCCGGCCGCGATCGCCGTGCGGACCAGCAGCCGCGCCACGGCACCCGCGTCGACCTCGCCCGGACCGCCCGCGTCGGTCCGCCACGGGGCCTCGCCGTCGAGGCGCGGATCCTGACGGCCCGGCGGCAGCGACTCCCCGCGCGACCAGCCGAGAGCGGCGGCGTGCTCCCCGCGGGCCGTCTCGGCGACGTCGTACTCGGTGAAGTCGAGGCGGAGACGCGTGTCGGACGTGATGCAGAACAGCAGCGGCGTCGCCGTGCCGGGGATCCGCCCGTACAGCGGCATGCTGTGCGCGATGCCGAGCGCGTACGTCTCCGCCGGGAGCGTGCGCAGCAGGACGGCCAGGCCGAGGCCCAGGTCCTCCCAGTCGCGCGGCTGCTCGTGGCGCGGATGGTCGATGCCGAGACCGGAGTCCTGCCCGACTCCCAGGAAGCCCGTGCCTTCCCGCTGGTACCACTGCTCCCAGATGCCGCTCGGTTCGAGCACGAGCTCCGGTCCCTCGGCGCCCGCCCGCAGCTCCAGGGTGGTCCCGCCGCGCCACCAGCGCAGGAAGGGCCGGCCCCAGCGGGGATCCGTCCGCGGGCCGGGCGGGCGGCGGTGGCCGTGCGCCCCGAGGAAGCCCGGCAGACCCAGTTCCTCGCGCAGCGCGTCCCCGACACGCCGGAACTCACGCGCCTGCGCGAGGGCGTCCGCGGCGGGCCGGCTCACCGGCAGCACGAGTCGCGCCGCGTCCCCGTACACCTCGGCCGGCTGCCCGAGCCGGTCGGCGAGCTCCCCCAGCCCGTTCGCGGACCCGTCGAGGTCCCAGGCCGCCTCCGCCATCGTCCGGGCGGCCGTCACCATGGTCTCCGTGCTGATCATGGAGCCATGCTGTCAGCCGTGACCGACAGCCGGGGCACCCGACCTGCTGCGATGTCGGCGGGCCGGGTTAGTGTGCCCTCATCGGCGAAACGGCATGACAGAACGACGAACCGACGCAGAAGACGCAGAAACGGAAGAACGGAGGCCGACCATGGGCAGAAACCGTGCCGGCCGGCCGCCGGGCACCCGGATCAACCACGACGGGCTGACCCAGCGCCAGCAGCAGATCCTCGACATCATCCGCACCCACACCCGGCGGCACGGGTTCCCGCCCTCGATGCGCGAGATCGCCGCGGGTGCCGGTCTGCTCAGCACGTCCAGCGTCTCGCACCAGATCCGGGCCCTGGAGAAGAAGGGCTTCCTGCGCCAGGACCCGCAGCGTCCGCGCGCCTACGTCCTCGCCGACGCCAGGCCGGACGACGACGCGGCCGACAGCGGCCGCGAGAGCCGTCTGGAGCGGGAGGGCGAGCGCCAGGCGGTGACCGTGCCGCTGGTCGGCCGGATCGCGGCAGGCGTGCCCATCACGGCGGAGGAGATGGTCGAGGACACCCTCGTGCTGCCCGCCCAGGTCGTCGGCGCCGGCCGGCTGTTCGCCGTGACCGTCGTCGGCGACTCCATGCGCGACGCCCACATCGAGGACGGCGACGTGGTCGTCGTGCGCGCCCAGGACACCGCAGACGACGGCGACATCGTCGCCGCCATGCTGGACGGCGAGGCCACCGTCAAGCGCCTCTCCCACGACGGCCCGCACGTCTGGCTCAACCCGGCCAACCCCCGTTACGAGCCGATTCCGGGCGACGAGGCGGTCGTCCTCGGCAAGGTCGTGTCCGTCCTGCGCCGCCTCTGAGCCTCCGGCCGGGCTTCGACGGCGGCCGGCCACCGCGGCGACCGGCCACCGCGGCGACCGGCCACCGCTGTGCCGGACCCCCGTCCCCGCACAGCGGCACCGGGCGCACCGGCCTCGACTCGGGCGGCCGGACTCCGGCTCAGTTCAGCGCCGAGGCGTCGGGCACCACGACCCCGTACACGTCACCGATGGTCGCGAGCGCGCCGAGGTGCAGCTGTTCGGCGGAGACCACGCCGCCGGGCGTGGCCAGCGGGCGCGTGGCACACGCGTCGGCCACGACCGTCGGGCGGTTGCCCCGCAGGAAGGCGCCGGCGGACGTGAACGCCACGCACATGTGGGTCATGAACCCGGCGACGACGACGTCCTTGTGGCCCGCGGCGTCCAGGAGCTCCCCGAGACCGGTGCCGACGAACGCGTCGGGCGCGGTCTTCACCACGACCTGCTCGCCCTCGGCCGGCGCCACCCGCGGGTGGATCTGCCCGATCTCGGCACGGATGTCGTAGGGGGTGCCCTCGCCGCCGTCGTTGATGACGTGGATGACCTCGGCGCCGGCGGCCCGGGCCTTGGCCAGCAGCTCGGCGGCGGCGTCGAGGGCCGTCTCCCAGCCGGTCAGCTCGAGCACGCCCTGGGTGTAGGTGTTCTGGTAGTCGACGAGGATCAGCGTCGACGCGGCGAGCGAGGCCGGGGTCTGGTCGAAGCCGCTGAGCTCGCGCAGGCTGGTCGAAGGCATGCTGGTGGACATGGGTGTCCCTTCTCGGGGTGTGGTCGGACACGGCCGGAGGAGCGGGCCGCGACCGCTTCGCGCGGTGGCCCGGTGGCCGTGCGTCCACGCTACGAACCGGCCCTGGATGGCGGCAATGTCATGTGACTTGCAGATCCGGACATCGCCGCCGCCCTGATCGTCGAGCGGGGCCCGATTCCCCGATTCCCCGATTCCCCGATTCCCCCGATCTCCCGGTCAGTCCGTCAGTCGTTCAGTCGGTCAGTCGGGCGGTCGGGCAGCCGAGCGGGGGCTCGCCCGGCCGGGCGTCGGGGACTCGCCCGGCCGGGCGAGGACGCCGGCGGTGGCCGCCCGGCCCCCCCGGGCACGGGCGGCCGCCTGGTGCGGGCGAGGGCAGCGATGCCTCGGTCAGGGGCGGTCAGGAACGGCCCCGTCCACCGTCCCGGCCCTCCCCGGACCGCGTGCATCGCCACCGCCCTCGCCCCGGCGATCATCCCGGCGGCGAACCGGGTCTTCCCCAAGCCCGGTTCGCCGCCGACGAAGACCGCCCGTCGCGCCCCGAGCGGGCTTCCCGAGGACCACGGCGAGGCGGGCTCATCTCCTCATCCCGGTCCACGGTTCCCGACGGGCCGGGCCGGTGCGGGCGTGCGGATCCGTCATCCGCCTCCCGCTCCGGCCCGCTCGGCGGCGCGTCGGGGACGACGATAGGAAGCGGCCGGGTGCCGCTTGCAGCCGTCCGTTTGGGGGGCTTGCGGGGTGGGGTCACCCGGCGTCGAGACTGTCCTCGCGGACCCGTCGGGCGAGGTCGATCTTCGTGTACGCGGGGCGGCCGGCCTGCTGGTACTTGGCCTTGACCCGGTCGAGGTAGTCCTTCGCCGTGTGCACGGTGATTCCGGCGCGCCGGGCGGCGGACTTGAGGGTCAGGCCGGACGCGTAGTCGAGCAGGATCTCCCGTTCGCGCGGCGAGAGTCTCGGCCGGGAGGGGCTGTCGTCGTGGGCGCAGGCGAAGGCGAGTTCGGGGGAGTGGGCACCGTGTCCGGCCACCACCTCCTTGATGGCGGCGACGAGGGTCGGCAGGTCGTTGTCCTTGGTCAGATAGCCGTCGGCGCCGGCCCGCAGGGACTCGATGACCCGGGTGCGGTCGGGGACGGTGCTGATCACCAGGACCCGGCTGCCGGCGGCGAGCAGCCGCCGGATGTTGTCGGCCGGGGCCGAGTCGTCGCGGAGCATCAGGTCGAGCAGCACGATGTCCGGCGGCGCCGGAGCGTCGGCAGGAGTCACCGTGGCCAGCAGTTCCCCGACCGTGGCCGCTGTGGCCACCAGCCGCAGCTCCGGTACGCGGCCCAGCCAGGACCGCATGCCGTCGAGCAGCATCCGGTCGTCGTCGACCACGGCGACGGTGATCACGCCGGCCATCGCAGCTCCACCCGTACGCCTTCGCCGGGCGCGGTGTCGACGACGGCCCGGCCGCCCACCTCGGCCATCCGGGCGTGCACGGATCCGCGCAGCCCGAAGCCGGGCACGTGGTGCTCGGGGTCGAAGCCCGGTCCCCGGTCGACGACCGTCACCACGGCGCCCGCTCCGTCGGCCTCGCCGGTCGCGGTGAGATAGGCGTGACCGGTGCCCGCGTGGCGGCGCACGTTGTTGAGGGCCTCGCGGGCTGCGTCGGCGAACGCGGCGGCGACGGCGGGCGGCACCTCGGGCAGGTCGTGGTACTGGGCGGTGACCCGCAGCCGGAGGCTCTCCACGGAGCTGACGGCCTCCTCCAGGGCGGCGCCCATCGCGGGGTGGTGGACCTCCTCGGCGGTCTGCTGCACGAGCCGGCGCAGGTACGCGGCCTCGCGGGCGCAACGCTCCCGCACCTCGGGCGCGTTGGCGTCGATCCCGCCGGCCGCGAGCGTGGTCAGGGTGGCGAGCACGGTGTCGTGCAGCGCCCGGTGGTGGTCGAGCCGTTCGGCGTAACGGGCCTTCTGGGTCTCGGCGGCGAGCGCGCGGGCGTTCGCCTCGTCGAGCAGCCGGCCCTGCCGGCGCAGGTACCACCACATGACCCAGGCCATCACGGCGGAGGACAGCAGCGAGTTGAGGTGTCCGCCGAGCACGGCCCGGCTCGCGCCCACCAGGTGGTAGCCGACGAGGTGGGTCGCGACGAGCAGGGCGACGGCCACGAGGGCCTGGAGCCGGGGGAGGGCGATGGCCGCGGCGGCGCTCGCCGAACCGCCGAGCAGCATGGCCCAGCCGATCGCCGGCGTCTCCCGCAGCCCGCCCCACGCGTACAGGGCGAAGGGCAGCAGGCAGCCGGTGACGAGGACGTCGGCCCGTACGTGCCGGGCGTCGAACCAGCCGCGCCGCAGGGCGGTTCCGTACACGAGCAGGCTCAGGCCGAGCGCGGCCGCCATTCCCAGGTAGGGCAACGGCTGGCCGGAGCGGCGCTGGGCGACCGCGAGGACGCCGACGGTGAGATGGCTCGCGCGGTACAGGAGGGTGGTGAGGATCATGAAGGACCGGGCGCGCTGGAGCGCGGACCCCACGCCCTTGGACTGCCGCCGCGCACGCGCCGCGGTCGCGGCGCACCACCCCATGGACCGCGACCAGACCATGGACCGCGACCACGTCACGGATCGCGCCCACGCCGCGGATAAGGACCCCACCGGCAAGACCGTGCCTCCCGTACCACCATGCCCCCGACCGTCCCCGTCGTCCCGCATTCTGCCCGAGTGCGCACCGGCCGGCAGGGCCGCTACCAGCCGATTTGTGGACGATGCGAAGGCGGTGTGCGGCTGTTGTGCCCGGAGGTCGTACTGAGGGGTAACAGGCCCGTGCCGAGGGCTTGTTGAGGGCGGTACGGTCATGCTTCCCTCGGGGGAGCCTTGCTCGCTTACCGCCGGTAAGCCCTGTCCGGAGCCGGAAGAAGGAACCCCCATGCCCTCTCCCCGTACGCCCCGTCCCGAACCCCTCCCGCGGTCCCCGCGCGGCCGGCGCCGGCGGATCGGCGGCTCCCTCGCCGCCGCGCTCGCGCTGCTCGCCGCCGTCGCCGGCTCCGGCGCCACCGCCGCGCCGGCCGCCGCGGCCCCGGCCGCCGCCGACGTGGGGCGCAGCGCCGCCGGACTCCGCGAGGTGATGTTCGTCGGCAACAACTGGGACGGCACCGCCGACGTGATCGAGTCCCGCGGGGAGTTCCGCCGGGTCGGGCGCGTCAACGTCATCCCCGACCGCGAGGAGCGGATGCGGGAGATCTACCTCGACCCGGTCAAGCTGGCCTTCTTCCTGGGCGTGCGAAACGGGCCGGGCGAGGGCCACGACCAGTTCGTCGACGACATGTACGCCACGCCCGACGGCTCCGCGATGGTCGTCTCCCGGCCCAGCTTCGCCGACGTGGTCTCCGTGGACCTGCGCACCGGCCGGATCAACTGGCGCTTCCCCGTGGCCGGTTACCGCTCCGACCACATGGCCGTCTCGCCCGACGGCACCCGCGTCGCCGTCTCCGCGTCCACCGCCGACACCGTGCACGTCCTCGACGTCGTCACCGGCCGCCAGCTCGGCTCCTTCAAGACCGGCGCCAAGCCCCACGAGAACGTCTTCACCTCCGACGGACTGCTCTGGAACATGTCCATCGGCGAGGTCACCACCGCCCTCGACGCCCCCTGGCTCGACTGGACCAAGGGCGACCGGAAGATCACCGTCGTCGACGCGAACACCTTCAGGACGGTACGCGTCATCGACATGCGCGAACGGCTCGACGCCTTCGGCCGCGGCGACCTCTCCGACGCCGTGCGCCCCCTCGTCTTCACGCCCGACGAGAAGAAGATCTACTTCCAGGTCTCCTTCTTCAACGGCTTCCTCGAGTACGACGTGGCCACCGACCGGATCACGCGCCTGAAGACGCTGCCCGGCAACCCGGCGACCGACCCCGACCGCACCACCTGGGTCAACGACTCCCGCCACCACGGCCTCTCGATGAGCCCCGACGGCACCAAGCTGTGCGTCGCCGGCACCATGGACGACTACGCGACCGTCGTCGACCGCGCGACCCTCGCCCATGGTCCGCTGGTCGAGACCGCCAAGCCGTACTGGGCCACCGTCAGCGGCGACGGCCGCTCCTGCGTCGTCTCGGAGAGCGGCGCCGACCGGGTCAGCGCGATCGACTTCGCCACCGGCGAGCGGGTCGCCTCCGTCCAGGTCGGCGACCACCCCCAGCGCGTACGGCTCGCCCACGTGCCCGCCGACTGGACCGGCCCCACGACCGGCTGACACCGAGCCGACGCGCCGTCATGGCGGAAAGGGGCCTGCCGGGCACTCCCGGCAGGCCCCTCCGTACGTCGACCCCTTCGACGCCCGGCGGATCAGGACCTGGTGACCTTCACCTCGTAGAGCGAATAGCCCCAGCCGGTCGCCCGCCGCTCGCCGTGGACCCGCACGTAACGGGCCGGCTGCGAGGCGAACTCCGCCGTGTCGTAGCCACCGTCACCGGAGTCCGTGGACCACACCGAGCGCCAGGTGCTGCCGTCGTCCGACAGTTCGATCCGGTACGCCCGCGCGTAGGCCGCCTCCCAGTCGAGGGTGACCCGGCCGACCCTGCGGGACGAACCGAGGTCCACCTGCCACCACTGGTCGTCGGACCACTCGCTGGCCCAGCGGGTGCCGGTGTTCCCGTCGGTGGCGAGTCCCGGCGAGTAGTCCACGAACGGGTTCCACCACTGGGTGGTGCTCGCGGCGGTCGGCGCCCCGGACGCGAGGTTCACGCCGAGCTCGTGCCGCTCGGTGGCCTTCCAGGTCGTCAGGTACGACTCGGCGCCGCGCGACAGCTCCTCCACGACGGCCGGACCGCCCGGCGTGAGGCGGATCTGCTCGATCCAGTCCGGGACCAGACCGTTGTGCGCGGCACCGTCCTTGTTGAGGTCCCAGGTGCGTTCGCCCGTCACCTGCCGGTCGAGCACCGAGCCGCCGTCGAAGCTCTTGAACGGGTACTTCACCGCGTTCGGGGCGCTCTCGCCGACCGGACCCGGCCAGCCGCCGACACCGTTCATGTCGGTGCCGTACCCGAGGCCGACGCCGTACTTCTTCCGCAGGTCCGCCTTCTGCGCGGCCTCGCCGACGAAGCCCTCGGCGCCGTGCATGTACGGGGCGACGAAGCCGCCGAGGCGGTAGAGCCGCTCGGTCCAGTCCAGGTCCATCCAGCTGTGGGTGGACAGGACGCCCGGGTACTCCTCGGACTCCAGGATGTCGAGCGCCCGGCCCGCCGCCTTGACGCTCATGTGGTCCAGCTCCAGCATCATCCCGCGCTGCATCATGCCCTTCACGGCGTACTCGCCGAGCCGGGTGAGTCCGCGCTTGTTGCACCGGGCGTCGGAGGCGTACGAGGGGACGGTCACGCCGGCCGGCAGCTTCTCGGCCATCGCGGCCGGGGCGGCGGCCAGGCCGATCGGGTTGTCGGTCTGCGGGCCCGCGCACTTCTCCGTCGCCCAGAACGTCCCGGTGGACAGGAACTGGCCGATGTTGACCGCGACACCGGTGGTGCCGCTGTCGAAGCGGACGCCGCACAGCGCGTTGTCGAACTTGTGGCACAGGAACATGCTGCGCACGCCGAGGCCGTACAGCTCGTCGAGCCCCTTGTCGATGTCCGCCTGGTCGCACTGGGCGACGTCGAGGATCATCTTGCAGCCGAACGGCTCCGAGGTCTCCACGCCGAGGACGACCGCGAGCTTGCCCTGCTCGATCACCGAGCGGGCCTGCGCCGAGTCCGTGACGACGCGGAACCAGCCCTTGCCCGGGCCGCCGTACATCCGGTCCACGTAGTCCTGCAGCTCGTAGGTCTTGCGCGCCTCCAGACGGATCGCGTCCATCTCGTCGCAGCCGCGGTCCCGCGGCAGGAGCGAGCAGATGAGGCCGTTGGTGACGAGGTCGTTGACCAGGACCCGCTGGCCGCCGCGCCAGGCCCGCTCGACCCACGCGTAGTAGTTCTGCTGGTGGCTCAGGGAGTCGTGGGCCGGCCAGTGCGTGAAGGTGGGCCAGCCGACGGGGTCGTGCTTGCCGTTGTCACCGCCGGTGAGGTGCTCGAAGAGCGCGCCCGAACCGTCGGGGTAGTGCTCGGGACAGTCCTTGAGCGCGTCGGCGATCCCCGCGGCGGAGAAGGTCTGGCCGCAGATCATGCGGCCGCCGAAGCCCTCGTTGGACATGAGGTGGTTGTGGGCGTCGACGAAGCCGCGCACCTTGCCGGAGGCGTCCGTCCCCGTGAACGGCGCGCCCGTGACGTTGATCTGGGAGTCGGGCGCCGGACGGGCGGCAGGCTCCCACCAGGAGCCGCCCGTGTCGGCGGCGGGGACCGGACCGGCGCCGAAGACGACGGTGGCCAGGGCGATGAACAGGGACACGAGCGCGAACCGGCCGCCCGCCCCGCGTGTTGATGGTCGATTCATGGTCAGCGATGCCTTCGGTCATGGGGGATACCGGGCTGCGAGCCGTCCAGGGGTGTTTCTTGCGGTAACAGCGGCTCCGGGCCGAGGATCGCGAGGAACGCGGAGTGAGTCAAGAGTCCGGGTCACATGACCTGTTGACGATCGCTCAGCCCTCGACGAGCGCCACCAGGTGGTCGGCGGTCGCGTCGAGCAGCGCCTCGGCGGCGCGGTCGTCCCCGAGCACGAGGTACTGGAGGGTGAGCCCGTCGATCGTCGCCGCGAGCACCCGCGCGACCAGTTCCACCGGCACCTTGGGCGCGATGCCGCGCACCGCGCACACCTGCTCGACGAGGACCACGGCGGACGCCACGTACTGCTCGTACTGGGCCCGTGCGAGCCGTTCGAAGCCCTCCTCGCGCAGCGCGTACTGGGTCAGTTCGTAGGTGAGCATGTGCTCGGCCGGGTGCTCCGTCACGTGATCCCAGTACGTCCCGAGCGCGGCCCGCACCGTCTCGCGCAGCGTCGCGCGCGGCTCGACCGCCGACATCACGCGGGCCACGTAGGTGCCGGTGATGGAGCCGATCGCCGCCTCCAGGAGCTCCTGCTTGGAGTCGAAGCAGTAGTGGAAGACGCTGAGCGAGACCTCCGCCTCGGCGCAGATCGCCCGCGTCGTCGCCCGCGCCACCCCGTCCCTGGCCATGACCCGGACCGCCGCCTCGACCAACTGCCGGCGTCGCTCCGCCGACGGCATCCGTGCCATGCTGCCTCCTCGCGTCGGGCGCCAGGGTAACCGCCCGCGCGCTCACACCACCGGGTACGCCCCCTGGAACGCGAGCCGCGCGTCCGCGTCCGCCCCGATGCCCCCGAGCACGTCGTCGAGCTCCAGGAACACCTCCCACCGCTCCCTCCCGCGGGCCGCGAGCCGGGCCACGACCAGGTCCTCGAGCTCGGGCAAGCGCCTGTTCTTCCACACCTTGACGGCGAGGCTCACCAGCAGGTCCTCGATCCCGATGCCCGGCCCGCCCCACGCCGCGTGGGTCGCGGCGAACCGGGCGAGCCGCGGCGGCACGCCCTCGGCGAGCAGGAGGTCCCGGCCGGCGGGTTCGTGGGCGGAGCCCGGCCCGGACAGTTCGGCGCGGTGCCGGACCTTGCCGATGTCGTGCGTGGCGGCGCCGAAGAGCACCGCCTGGCGGTCCACCTCCAGATCGGGGAACCGCTGCGTGAGTTCGTCGAGAAGGCGTACGGCGACGTCGTGCACGGCCCGCAGATGCGCCACCAGGCGCGGCGGCGCTGCCAGTCGGGCGAGGAGTTCGGCGACGGGGCCGGGCAGCGGCCGTAGCGGCGGGTCGTCGAGGTCGTCCAGGGCGAGGGAGAGGAGCGGGGCGGCGGGCATCGGATCAGGCTAGGCCGTTTCTTTCGGACCCGGCCAGGATCCGGAAGATACGGCCTGGCCGCGACCGGCGGAAGGGGCCGTTCCGTGTCGGCTTTCCGAACTGACGGGTACGCAGACCTTGTCAGTGCAATTTCACATTACTATGTTACAGCTCGCGCGGTGAGCTCGACGACCGTCAACTCCCCTGCGAGCCAGGGGAGTTCGCCGCGCGCACGCCATCCCCCACTTCCAGGAGTCCAGGTTGTCCCAGCACAGAGTCGTGCGCAGCTCCCTCCTCGCCACCGCCGTCGCGGTGACCCTCGTCGCCTCCGCCGGACAGTCCGTCCAGGCCGCCGAGCGACCCGCCCCGGCCCGCGCGCAGGCCCCCGCGGCCTTCCCCGCACCCGCGCCCAACCCCTTCGACGAGGTCGAGCACCTCGCCGACGCCCGCGTCGCGAAGCCCGCTCCGGCCCCCGCCCCCGGCGGCATCCAGGCCCGCGTCCCCGGCCCCGCCACGCCGAAGGCCAGGGCGGCCCGCACCACCGCACCGGCCCTCGCCGCGGGCGTCCCCTGCACCCTCGACGGCGTCACGGGCCTGTCACCCGAGCAGTTCGCCGACTTCCTCGCCGACCCCGCCGTCACCGCCGACGGCTGTCTGCGCAACCTCATCTGGACCTGGGACGCCCGCCTCGCCCCGGTGATGTCCGACGCCCACGTGCAGGCCGTCGCCCGCCGGATCTCCACTCTGGCCGCCGCCCACGACGGCCGGAACTCCACCCACCTGGAGGAGATGTTCACCTACCTCCACGCGGTGGCCTACCACGACTTCTCGCGCATCGAGATCGACATCACCGACGCCCCCACCGTCGACGCGGTCCGCCGCGCGATCGCCGACCTCGGCAACGCCGCCCGCACCTTCGACGCCACCGCCTCCAACGCCCGCACCCTGCGCGAGGCCCTCTACATCGGCAGCGCACCCGGCCTGCGCCAGCACCAGCTCGGCCTCATCGTCAAGGTCCTCGCCACCATGGACGGCGCGCACACCGCGACCAATCAGGACCCCACCTGGGGCGGCGCCGCCCTCGCCGCGCTGTCCGTCAACTACCTCGGCGTCTACCCCGGCAACCAGGACACCGCGTTCCACGCCGCCGCCAAGGCCGACCCCGCCTACCGGGCCGCCTTCAAGGCCTTCGCCGGCCACACCCACCTCAAGGGCACGGCCAACGCCTGGGTGGTCCGCGACGCGCTCTCCGAGTACGGCCGCTTCGGCCAGATATCCGGCCTCAAGGACGCGGTCACCGCCGATCTCGGCGGCCTCCTCGCCCCGGTCGAGTCCCGCTTCGGCGCCGGCAGCGCGCCGTGGGCGAGCCTGGTCAACTGGCTCAACTTCTACGAGGCCTGCGCGCCCTACAACGTCTGCAAGGCCGACATCGAGAAGCGCATCTTCCCGTACACGTACACCTACGACAACGGCGCCATCAAGGTCCGCACCGGCCTCGACCGGGCCACCGTCGACCAGCTCTACTACGCGAGCAAGCAGGTCAAGGCCCAGTACCACCGCGTACTCGGCACCGAGCAGCCGCTCGCCGGAGACCCCAACACCACCCTCAACATCGTCCTCTACGCCTCCCGCGCCGACTACGAGAACTACCACCCGATCCTCACCGGGTACTCCACCAACAATGGCGGCATCTACATCGAGAACGGCGCCACCTTCTACACCTACCAGCGCCGCGTCCCGCAGGACTCCACGCTCACCCTCGAAGAGCTCTTCCGTCACGAGTACACGCACTACCTCAACGGCCGCTTCGCGGTCCCCGGCTTCTTCGGCGAAGGCCCCTGGTACGAGGGCGACCGGACCACGGCCATGGACGAGGGCACCGCCGAGTTCTTCGACGGAGCCACCCGCGACAACGGCATCGCCGTCCGCAAGTCCCTGGTCCGCGGCATCATCAACGACACGGCCGGCGGCGGCCCTCGCATGAGCGTGCGCCAGCTCCTGCACGCCACCTACGACGGCGACGGCTTCCGCTTCTACAACTACGCGGGCACCTTCTTCGAGTTCCTGTGGACCGAGCGGCCGTCCCAGCTCCGCGAGATGTACGCGCGGCTGCGCGCCAACGACGTCGCGGGCTACGACGCCTGGCGCGAACGCCTCAGCGCCGACGCCGGCCTCCAGGCGGCCTACGACCGCTTCCTCGACGCCCAGATCGCCAAGGTCAACGACCTGTTCGTGCCGAACACCACGTTCACGCCCAACGAGCAGCTCACGTACTCCACCGTGGCGGGCGTCAGGACGGCCTTCGCCGGCGCCACCTACAGCAACCCGGACTGCGTCGAGAACGGCGACCCGGGCAAGCGGCGCTTCGTCTGCACCGGCCGGATCACCGCCAACCTGAGCAACGCGAACAGCGGGGACCAGGTCTTCAAGGACATGTCCGAGACGGTCGACTACTTCATCCTGGACCGTGCCTCGGAAGCCCGTCTGAACAACCTCGACGACATGAACTGCTCCTTCGGCCCCGTGGAGATCTGGTCCACGAGGACGGCGGGCACGTCGAGCTACCGCTGCGAGGGCCCGCTCCGCACCTGATCACCACTGGTCAGCACCTTGGTCATCACCTGACCCACCGTCAACCCGGTGCCCGGGGGCCGGAACCCCTGGGCACCGCCTGAAGAATGTGACATATTACTGTCGTGCCCAAGAGACACTCCCTGGACGCCGTGATCATCGGTGCCGGCGTCGTCGGAGCCGCCTGCGCGTACTACGCGGCCCGCTCCGGACTCACCGTCGCCGTCGTCGACCGCGGTCCCGTCGCGGGCGGCACCACAGGTGCCGGGGAAGGCAATCTGCTCGTCTCCGACAAGGGGGCGGGCCCCGAGCTCGACCTCGCGCTGCTGTCCACGAGACTCTGGCGCGAGCTGTCCGACGCACTCCCGGCGGACATCGAGTACGAGCCGAAGGGTGGGCTCGTCGTGGCGCACGACGAGCCCACCCTGAAGGCCCTCCGCGTGTTCGCCGAGTCGCAACGGACCGCGGGCGTCCGCGCCGACGAGATCGCCGCCGAGGACCTGACCACACTCGAACCCCACCTCTCACCGGACCAGGCGGGCGGCTTCCGCTACCCGCAGGACGCCCAGGTCCAGCCGGCCAAGGCCGCCGCGCGGCTCCTGGAGGCGGCCCGGGTGCCGGTCCACCTCGGCGAGGAGGTCACGGAGATCCTGCGCACGCCGAGCGGCGGAATCGCGGGCGTCCGCACGACCCGCCGCGAACTCCTCGCCCCGGCCGTGGTGAACGCCGCCGGAACCTGGGGCGGGGAAGTGGCCCGCCTCGCGGGCACGCACCTCCCCGTCCTGCCACGCCGCGGCTTCGTCCTGGTCACCGAACCGCTGCCCCGCATGGTCCGCCACAAGGTGTACGCGGCGGACTACGTCGCGGACGTCGCCAGCGGCTCCGCGTCGCTGCAGTCCTCCGCGGTGGTGGAGGGCACACCGTCCGGCCCGGTCCTCATCGGCGCCACCCGCGAGCGCGTCGGCTTCGACCGCTCGCTCTCCCTGGAGGCCCTGCGCCGCCTCGCGACCCAGGCCGCCGGGCTCTTCCCCTTCCTCGCCGACGTCGAGGTGATCCGCGCGTACCACGGCTTCCGCCCGTACCTCCCGGACCACCTCCCGGCGATCGGCGCCGACCCGAGGGTCCCGGGGCTGCACCACGCCTGCGGCCACGAGGGCGCGGGCATCGGTCTGGCCCCGGCGACCGGAGCGATGGTCGCGGCGGCCCTCACCGGCTCGGAACCGCCCATGGACCCGACGCCCTTCTCGCCGTCCCGGGACTTCGCCCACCACGAGGGAGAAGCCGGATGACGAACGGAAGCGGCCGCCGCCGCAACGGCCCCGACGCACCCACCGACCACCCAGGAGCCACGCCTTGACGACCCCGCGCGACCTCGTGGGCGGCGCGCCGCGCACCACCTTCACCCTGACCTTCGACGACCGCGAACTCCCGGCCCAGGAAGGCCAGTCCGTCGCCGCGGTGCTGTGGTCGGCCGGCATCCTCGCCTGGCGCACCACCCGGAACGGCGCCGCGCCGCGCGGAGTCTTCTGCGGCATCGGCCAGTGCTACGACTGCCTGGTCACCGTCAACGGCCGCCCGAACCAGCGCGCGTGCACGGTGCAGGCCCGCCCGGGCGACACCGTCACCACCCAGGAAGGAACGGGCCGTGCCGCACTCGACCGCTGACCTCGCCGTCGTCGGGGCGGGCCCGGCCGGCCTCGCCGCCGCCGTCACGGCCGCGGACCTCGGCCTCACGGTGACCCTGCTCGACGCGGGTGCCCGCCCCGGCGGCCAGTACTACCGCCACCCGGCGCCCGGCCTCGGCGCGGCGCGCCCCCAGGCCCTGCACCACGACTGGCGGCCCTTCGCGGCACTCACGCGGCGCCTGGAGGCGCACCGCCGGCAGGGCCGGGTCGGCTACCTGCCGAACCACCACGTCTGGACGGTCACGCCGGCGGGCGACACCGGCTCCTGGTCCGTCCACGCCCGCACCGACGGCGCCGCCGAGCCACCCGCACCCGTCACCGCCCGCGCGGTCCTCCTCGCCACCGGCTCGTACGAGCGCCAACTCCCGTTCCCCGGCTGGACGCTGCCCGGGGTGGTCGGCGCGGGCGGCGCGCAGGCCATGCTCAAGGGCGGTCTGGTGCTGCCGGGCCGGCGGATCGTCGTCGCCGGCAGCGGCCCGCTGCTGCTCGCCGTCGCCGCCTCCCTGTCGGCCGCCGGAGCGCGGGTCCCGGCCGTCGCCGAGGCGTCCGGGTACGGCGGTTACGCCGCCCACGCGGCCACCCTCCTGCGCAACCCGGCCAAACTCGTCGAGGGCGCCCACTACGGCTCCGCGCTCGTCCGCCACCACACCCGGTTGCTGACCCGGCACGCCGTGGTCGAGGCGCACGGAACGGACCGGGTGGAGGCCGTCACGGTCGCCCGCCTGGACCGCGACTGGCGCCCGGTCCCCGGCACCGCCCGCCGCATCCCGTGCGACGCGGTGGCGGTCGGTCACGGCCTGGTCCCCGAACTGTCCCTGGCGACGGCGCTGGGCTGCGCGACCCGGACGGCCGCGGACGGCACGGTCGCCCTCGCCCTCACCGACGACCTGCGCACCTCGGTGCCGGGCATCTGGTCGGCGGGCGAGACCGGCGGCATCGGCGGCGCCCAACTGGCCCTGGTGGAAGGCGCTCTGGCCGCCCATTCGATCGCACGGGCCGCACTCGCCACGGACACCGCACACGCCGCGGACGCCGCACGTGCCGTTCGGCCCGGTGCCACCGCGCCCGCCGCCCCCGCGCCCCTGCGCCGCGCCCGCGCCCGCCTCCGCGCCTTCGCCGACGCGATGGGCTCGGCGCACCGTCCCGGCGCGGGCTGGACCGACTGGCTCGCCGACGCCGCAGACGTGTGCCGCTGCGAGGAGGTCACGGCGGGCGAGGTCCGCGAGGCCGTCACGGAACTGGGCGCGCGTGACGCGCGGACGGTGAAGCTGCTGACCCGTGCGGGCATGGGCTGGTGCCAGGGCCGGATGTGCGGCCAGGCCGTCGCGGCACTGTGCGGCGCGGCCGCGGCCGACGGCGCCGCCGTGCCCCCGGCGCCCGACCGCCGCCCCCTCGCCTGCCCGGTCCCGCTGCGCCAACTGGCCTCGCTGCCCGTCGACCTGAACTGATTTCCTCCGCCACGGTCTTGTGACCGACGTACACCACTCAATAAAATGTCACACACTACTAAGGAGAGTTGCCGATGAGCGAGAGCGTGACCGCCTCCCACTGGAGCCCCACCCGCCCCTGGCGCGGCATCATGGTCGCCACCGCCCTCCCGCTGCGCGACGACCTCTCGGTCGACCACGACGCCTACGCGGAACACGTCCGCTGGCTGATCGAGAACGGCTGCGACGGCGTCGTACCCAACGGATCCCTGGGCGAGTACCAGACCCTCACCGACGAGGAGCGGGCCCAGGTGGTCCGTACGGCGGTCGAGGCCGCCGGTGACGGCGCGCGGGTCATGCCCGGCGTCGCCGCCTACGGCAGCGCGGAGTCCCGGCGCTGGGCCGAGCAGGCCGCCGAGGCCGGCGCCGGCTCGGTGCTGCTGCTGCCGCCCAACGCGTTCCGCGCGGACGAGCCCACCGTCCTCGCCCACTACGCCGAGGTCGCGAAGGCCGGCCTCCCGATCGTCGCGTACAACAACCCGATCGACACCAAGGTCGACCTGACGCCCGCCCTCCTCGCCCGGCTCCACGCCGCCGGAGACATCGTGGCGGTCAAGGAGTTCAGCGGCGACGTCCGCCGCGCCTACGAGATCGCCGAACTGGCCCCGGACCTCGACCTGCTGATCGGCGCGGACGACGTGCTGCTCGAACTGGCCCTGGCGGGCGCGGTCGGCTGGATCGCCGGCTACCCCAACGCGCTCCCGGCCTCCTGCGCCGAGCTCTACCACGCCGCCGTCGCCGGCGACCTGGCCACCGCGCTGCCCCTCTACAAGTCGCTGCACCCGCTGCTCCGCTGGGACTCCAAGACGGAGTTCGTGCAGGCCATCAAGGCCTCCATGGACCTCGCCGGCCGGCCCGGCGGCCCCACGCGGCCGCCCCGCCTCCCGCTCACCGGAGCCACGGCCGCCGCCGTGCGCGCCGCCACCGAGAAGGCCCTGGCCGACGGCCACCACTGAGAGGTCAGGACGTACCCATGCGCACCCGTCACGTCTACCACGCCGTCGACTCGCACACCGAGGGCATGCCCACCCGGGTGATCACCGGCGGCGTCGGGGTGATCCCCGGCGCCACCATGGCCGAGAAGCGGCTGCACTTCATCGAGCACCTGGACCACCTGCGCACCCTCCTCATGTACGAGCCGCGCGGACACGCCGCCATGAGCGGCGCGATCCTCCAGCCGCCCACCCGCCCCGACGCCGACTACGGCGTCCTGTTCATCGAGGTCTCGGGCCTGCTGCCGATGTGCGGCCACGGCACCATCGGCGTCGCCACCGTCCTCGTCGAGACCGGCATGGTCCCGGTGACCGAACCCGTCACCACCGTCCGGCTCGACACGCCGGCCGGCCTCGTCAGCGTCGACGTACGCGTGGAGGACGGCGCGGCCACCGCCGTCACCCTCACCAACGTGCCCGCCTTCTCCGTCGGCCTCGACCTGAAGACCGAGGTGCCCGGCCACGGCACGGTCACCTACGACCTGGCCTACGGCGGCAACTTCTACGCCTTCGTGGAGCTGGACTCCCTCGGCCTGCCCTTCGACCGGGACCGCAAGGAGGACCTGCTCGCCGCCGGCCTGGCCGTCATGGATGCCATCAACGCGGGCCCCGACCGGCCGGTCCACCCGGAGGACCCCGCCCAGGGCGGAGTGAAGCACGTCTACCTCGCCGCCCCGGGCTCCGACGCCCGCCGCTCGCGGCACGCCATGGCCATCCACCCCGGCTGGTTCGACCGCTCCCCGTGCGGCACGGGCACCAGCGCCCGCATGGCCCAGCTGCACGCCCGCGGACTGCTGCCGCTCGACACGGACTTCGTCAACGAGTCCTTCATCGGTACGGAGTTCACCGGACGCCTCGTCGCCGCGACCACGGTCGGCGGCCGGCCCGCCGTCGTACCGACGGTGACCGGCCGGGCCTGGATCACCGGCACCGCACAGTACTTCCTCGACCCGACGGACCCGTTCCCCGGAGGGTTCCTCCTGTGAGCCCGACCGGTCTCCGCCCCACCGAGATCCGCACCATCGACTACCACACGGCGGGCGAGCCCTTCCGGATCGTCTCGGAGGGCCTGCCCCCGCTCCCCGGCGACACCGTCGCCGAACGCCGGGCCACCCTCCTCGGCCCGGGAGGATCCGGCACCGCCCCGCGCCCCGGCGCACCGGACGAGCTGCGGCGACTGCTCGTGCGGGAACCCCGCGGCCACGCCGGCATGTACGGCGGATTCGTCGTGCCGCCGGACGACGACGGCGCCCACCTGGGCGTGCTGTTCTGGCACAAGGACGGCTACTCGACGGCCTGCGGTCACGGCACCATGGCCCTCGGCGTCTGGGCCGTCGACACCGGCCTGGTCACCGCCTCCGCCGACCGGGACGACGTCCAGGTCCGCATCGACGTCCCCTCCGGGCGGGTCACCGCCACCGTGCACCGCGCGGCGGGCCGCACCACCGGTGTCACCTTCCGCAACGTCCCGGCCCGCGTGTCGGCCCGCAAGGTGCCGGTGACCACCAGCCTCGGGACGGTCGAGGTGGACCTCGCGCACGCCGGCGCCTGTTACGCCTCGCTGCCCGCCCAGGCCCTCGGCCTCACCGTCGACCGCGCCGCGCTGCCCGCGCTCACCCGGGCCGGCCGGGAGATCCGCGACGCCCTCGCCGGCCACCCCGCCACCCGGCATCCCGGGGACCCGCTGCTCTCCGGGGTGTACGGCGTGATCCTCCACGAGGAACTGCCCGATACCCCGCGCGGCCCGCACCAGCGCAACGTCACCGTCTTCGCCGACGGCCAGATCGACCGCTCGCCCTGCGGCTCGGGCACGTCCGCCCGGCTGGCCCTCCTCGCCGACGAGGGCCGCCTGGGCGCGGGCGACGTGCTCACCCACGAGTCCGTCACCGGCACGGTGTTCACCGGGCGGACGGTCCCCGCGGCCACGACGGAGGACGGCCTCGTCACCGAGGTGACCGGAACGGCCCACCGCACGGGGGAGCACCGCTTCCTGCTCGACCCGGACGACGCCCTCGGCACCGGGTTCGCCCTGTGAGCCCGGAGGCGATCCGGCGTGCCGCCCGGCCCGGCACGCCGCGCGTCACGCCGCCCGGCACCCCGCTGGACGCTCCGCTCGACGCCCCGGCCGTCGCCCGGCTGCTCTCCCCGGCCGGGGCCGTCGACGCGCTGGCCGACGTCCTCCGGGAAGGACTCGACCCGGAAGAGTGCCCGCCGCGCACCGCCGTGCCCGTGCCGGCCGGCGAACTGCTGCTGATGCCCGCCGCGTCGGCCTCCTGGGCGGGGGTGAAGATCGCCGGAGTGGCGCCGGGCAACCCGGCCCACGGGCTGCCGCGCATCACCGGCACCTATCTGCTCCTGGACGGCCCGACGCTGCGGCCGATGGCCGTGATCGACGGAGCCGCGCTCACCTCCCTGCGCACCCCGGCGGTCTCCGCCCTGGCGGTCCGTCACCTCACCGCCCCCGACCGCCCGTGCCGGCTCGTGCTGTTCGGCTCGGGCCCCCAGGCGTACGGGCACCTGGAGGCGGTGCTCGCCGTGCGGGAGGTGACGCGGGCGGTGGTCGTCGCGCGGAACCAGGAGCGCGCCGGCCGCCTGGTCGCGCACGCCCGTGACCTGGGCGTGCCGAAGGCCCGTACGGGCGCGGCCGGGGACGTGGCCGACGCGGACCTGGTGCTCTGCTGCACCACGGCCCGTACGCCCCTGTTCGACGGGCGGCTCGTCGCGCCCGGGGCCACGGTGGTCGCCGTCGGCTCGCACGAACCGGACGCCCGGGAGACCGACTCGGCCCTGGTACGGCGGGCGGCCGTCTACGTCGAGTCGCGCGCCGCCGCGGCACGCGAGGCCGGCGACCTGCTGATCCCGGAGGCGGAGGGAGCCGTAGGACCCGGGCACATCGCGGGAAACCTGGCCGAACTGGTCACCGGCCGGACGGCCCCGCCCGATCCGGAGGCGCCGCGGCTCTTCAAGAGCGTGGGCATGGCCTGGGAGGATCTTGCCGTCGCCGTCGCCCTGTACCGCGCGGCGTCCGGCAGCGAAACGTGACATTGTACGCTGTCCTCCTGCGAGTTCTCGGAGGATCAGCGTGGGTGACCTGAAGCAGCACAGTCTCATCAAGGCCCAGGAGAGGCTCCGCGACCAGGTGGGCCACGCGCTGCGCGCCGCCCTGATAGCGGGCGAACTCCGGCCGGGCAGCGTCTACTCGGCGCCCGGCCTGGCCGCCGAGCTCGGCGTGTCGGCCACCCCGGTGCGGGAGGCGATGCTCGACCTCGCCCGCGAGGGCCTGGTCGAGCCCGTCCGCAACAAGGGCTTCCGGATCACCGAGGTCAGCGAGCGCGAGCTGGACCAGTGCACCGAGCTGCGCATGCTGATCGAGGTGCCCACGGTCGGCCGGGTCACCGAACTCGCCGGCCGGGAACAGCTGGAGGAACTGCGCCCGCTCGCCGAGGACATCGTCGTCAAGGCGCGCGAGCACAACCTCATCGGCTACCTGGAGGCCGACCGCCTCTTCCACCTCACGCTGCTCGGACTGGCCGGGAACGACCGGCTCGTGGAGACCGTGGGCGACCTCCGCAAGCGCTCCCGGCTCTACGGGCTCACCGGCCTCGACGAGGCCGGCAAGCTGGTCTCCTCGGCGGAGGAACACCTGGAGCTGCTGGACCTGATGATCTCCGGCGACCGGCAGGCCGCCGAGGCCTGCATGCTGCGCCACCTCGGCCATGTCCGCTCGCTGTGGGCCGAGGCCCGCGACGAGCCGGTCGAGCGCCCCGCCGGCCGCCTCGGCCCGGTCCGCAAGAACTGACCCGCCGCGGTCCGGCGGGTCAGCGCAGGGACTGCCCGTACACGTGCTCCACGGGCATCCGCATGAGCACCCGCCGGTCGGCCACCATCACCGTCCGGTACTCCTCCCAGTCCGGGTGCTCGCCCGCGGCCAGCCGGTAGTACTCCACGAGCGCCTCGACCTCGGGCCCGTGCGGATCGGTCCCGGGGCCGATCAGCGTCACCGTGCCCTCGGCCGTCGCCCAGGACCGGCCGTCCTCGCTGGTCACCTCCAAGGCCGCGCGCGGGTCACGGCGCAGGTTGGCCGTCTTGGCGCGGCCCTCGGTCATCGACACGTACAGCGTCTCCGTCTCCGGGTCGTAGTACGGCATCACGGGAGACAGCTGCGGACGGCCGTCCGCCTTGAGGGTGGCGAGCACGCCGAGCCGGCTCTTGGTGAGGAGGTCACGGGCGTCGAAGGATGTCGTCGTCATGTCCTCCTCCAAGTCCCGCGTGCCGCTGGTTTGTTCCCGCCGCGAGCCCTTTCTTCCCGCCGGGCCCGGACCGGTCCGTCAAGAACGGGGCCGGACGAGGGCGAGAGCGAGGCGGGGCCGCGAAGGCGGCCGGGACAGCAGCGCCTCCGTCACCGTCAGGGCCGTCGCCGCGCTCGCCAGACCGAGGACCGCGCCGGCCGCGACGTCACCGGGATAGTGGACGCCCGTGTGGACGCGGGAGTAGCCGACGGCGCAGGCCAGCATGCCGAGCGGGGCCGCCGCGGGAGGCAGCACCACGCCCACGGCCGTGGCGAAGGCCACCGCCGAGGCGGTGTGCCCGGACGGGAACGAGGCCGAAGTCGGCATCCGCACATGCCGGTCCACCGTGACCCGGGCCGCCTCGCGGTCAGGCCGTGGCCGGCGGACCAGCCTCTTGCCGAGCAGGTTGCCGACGGCCGAGGCGACCGCGATCGCGCCGACCCCGGCCGCCGCCGCCCTCCGCGGACGCCCGCCGGGCAGCGCGAGGGCCGCGGCCACGGCGAGCGAGATCTTGGAGTGGTCGGCGGCGTGCGACAACCGGCGCAGCGCCCGGTCGAGCGCCGGGGTCGGCGTCGCGGCGACCGCCGCGTAGAGCGCGCCGTCCACCGCGCTGAGGTCGGCGAGCACCTCGCGGAGCGGCGATCGGGGCCGGCCCGTGCCGTCGGGCAGCGGGACGGACCCACCGGTGGCGGGCGGTTCAGCCATGGGAGCCTCCTCGACGGATACGGGGGCCGAAGGCGAGCACCAGGATCCGGTACCAGTTGGTCGGCGGGGCGGCCGGCACCGTACCGGGCCGGTCCCGGGGGACGACGACGCGCAGCGCGCGCGGGCGGATGACACAGACGACCGGCGTCGGCAGGGTCAGCGCCTCGCCGTCGACCGCGACCGGCAGCGTGTCGGCGTCGGCGGTGACCTCCACCCGGTGCGCCGTCAGCACGTTCAGGCCGGTGGACTGCGCGCCGCGGACGGCGAGATCCGCCGCCTGCGCCACGCCCTCCACCCGGACGGCGATCACCCCGAGCAGGCCGCCGTCCAGACGGGGTCTGCGCCCGCCGCTGATCGGATCGGGCGAGTTGTACGGGTTGTTGCTGACGAGCAGCGCCTGCTGGTCGCGCAGCGCGGTCCTGTCGGCGCGGGCGTCGAGGCGCCGCCCGGTGTCCGCGGCCAGCAGGTCCGGCATCATGCTCAGGGCCGTCCCCGCCTTCGCGTCGCGGTACTCGGGGCGCTGCACGACATCGGCGTACACGCCGAACGAGACCGTGTTGACGAACGGCCGCCCGCCGACGTCACCGAGGTCGATCCGCAGTTCCTCGCCGTCGACGAGGGCGTCCAGACAACGGGACGGATCGGAGCGGTCGAGGCCCAGGTCCATGGCCAGGTGGTTACGGGTGCCCGCGCTGATCACCAGGAAGGGCAGGTCGTGCTCGGCCGCCACCGCCGCCACCAGCGCCTGGGTCCCGTCACCGCCCGCGACGCCCAGCAGGTCGGCGCCCTCCGCGACCGCCGCGCGGGCGAGCGCGGTCACGTCGACGGGCTCCTCGCCGGGCGCCGGCGGGTCGAGCAGCACGACCTTCGCGCCGAGCCGCTCCGCCTTCTCGACCAGCTCGAACCGGCCGACCTTGCCGCCGCCCGACTGCGGGTTCATCACGAGCACGGGCCGCCGGGGCCGCGGCGCCGGCCGGACGCGCCGACCGCGCCGGGGATGGCGCAGCGCGGACCGCGCGCAGAACAGAGCCCCGCCCCACAGCAGCAGCGAGGTCAGGGCGGAGCGCCACAGACCGCGGTCGACGTAGAGGAGCAGCACGGCGACCGGTGTGGCGGCGGCGAGCAGCGCGCCCAGGAGGCGCACCGGTCCGCGGTGGGCGAGGAACCACCACACGCCCGCGGCGCACAGCGCCAGCCCCGCCAGACCGCTCGCGACGATCAGCAGTCCGCCGCTGCCGAACGGCACGAAGAGCGAGACCACCGCGAGGGCGGCGGCGAGCAGCGCGCACCGCGCGAACAGGCGCGGCCGCGTCCGCCTCCGTATCCGATCGCGGTCCTCCGTGGTCACCGTCAGCCCTCCCGGGTCCGTGGTCCCCGCCCCAGCGTGGGGCTTCGCCGTACGTCGTACCGTCCGCGCGGGGCCGTTCGGGTGGTGCCTCGGCGGGTGCCCGCGCGGGTGCGTCCGGATCGTCCGGATACCGATTGTGGCACGGCCGGATTGACGACAAGATCGTTCGGGTGCGTGATGATGCGAAGCTCTCCGACGGGTTCGTCACCCTGTCACCGCTCGACCCCGCCGACGCGGCCCGCCTCCCCTTTGCCGCTCCGTCACCTCCCGGCGCGCCCTGGCGCGTCCACGGGCCCGCGCGCACCTTCGCCGTCCGGGCCGGGCGGCTGCTCGGCGCCGTCCAGGTGCGCCCGGCCGCCGCGGGTCCGGGGGACCTCGGGGGCCTCGCGGACCACGACGTCGACCTGAGCTACGTCCTCGCACCGGAGGCCCGCGGCCGCGGCTTCGCGACCCGGGCCGTCCTCCTCGCCTGCGACCACGCCCGCGCCGAGGGCGCCCGCCGCGCCGTGATCGTCACCGCCGCAGGGGACACGACCGCGTCCGCCGTCGCCCGGCGGGCAGGCTTCGCGCACCGGGGGCAGATCAGCCATGCGGACGGCACCCTCCTCGACTGGTACGTCAGGCCGCTGGACCGGCTGTAGGGAGCGTTTCCGGGGCACCGGTCCGCCGGACCGGCGGCGGCTTGGCCGGAAGCGGCCGGACGGGAAGCGACCTGACTGGCGGCGGTCCGGACCGGAAGCGGCCGGACCGGAAGCGGCCGGACCGGAAGTGGCCGGCCCGGAAACGACCTGACCGGGCAGCGGCCGGACCGGCGGCCACCGGCCCGGTGCGCGTTCAGGCCAGGATCCCGCTGCCGTGCGGGGCGTACAGGTCGAGCAGGCGGACCCGGGTGACCTGGAGGCGGTGGGCGAGGATCTGGCCGACCCAGAACATCACCGAGGAGCCGAACATCGGGTCCGTGCGGCACATCGAGCGCACCGCCGCCCCGTCGAACTCGTACGCCCTGACCGGCGTCATCGCCTCCGCGCCCGACTGGCACAGATACGGGGGGAACAGCCACGACAGGCCCACCAGCTCGCCGTGCCGCAGCGTCTCGATGACCGGCGACCCGCGCCCCGGCACCTTGGCGTCCAGGGTGACCGCGCCCGTCTTCACGATCCAGAACCGGTCCGCGCGGTCCTGCTCCTCGAACAGCCGGTGACCGACCTCGAAGTACACGTCCTCGGCGAAGGCCATGAGCCGCTCCCGGTGCTCGGGCGGCAGCGTACTGACCTTGGGTGCGGCGGTGCTCATGACGGCCTCCTCGGAGCTGCGGGGGTGCGTCCCGACTCCAGTGTCCGCCGCACACCCGCCGTACGCCGACACCGCACCGGCCCGTCACACGGACGCCGCACGCGTCCCCACGACCGCCGGACCGCCGGTGGCGGGGCCGTCACCCTGCGCTTACGGTGAGGGCGTTCCGGCGTGCGCTCACCAGGCGCAGGGCGGAGCATGAACGTGGGGAGGAAGCGCCGACACGGGGGCGGACCCAGGAGGGTGCCATGGCCGTCCCGCAAGGGGGCGACGCACTCGTCGTCCTCGAAGACGTCGACAAGCACTTCGGCACGCTCCACGTGCTCCAGTCCATCGACCTCACCATCCACCGCGGGGAGGTCGTGGTCGTCATCGGGCCGTCCGGGTCCGGCAAGTCCACGCTCTGCCGTGCCATCAACCGCCTGGAGACCATCGACTCCGGCACGATCACCATCGACGGGAAACCGCTGCCGGCCGAAGGGAAGGCACTGGCCGCGCTCCGCGCCGACGTCGGCATGGTCTTCCAGTCCTTCAACCTCTTCGCGCACAAGACGGTGCTGGCCAACGTCACCCTCGGGCAGATCAAGGTCCGCAAGACGGACCGCAGGAAGGCCGAGGAGCGCGCCCGCACGCTACTGCAGCGGGTCGGGGTGGCCAACCAGGCGGACAAGTACCCGGCGCAGCTGTCCGGAGGGCAGCAGCAGCGCGTGGCGATCGCCCGCGCGCTCGCGATGGAACCGAAGGTGATGCTGTTCGACGAGCCGACGTCGGCGCTCGACCCGGAGATGATCAACGAGGTCCTGGAGGTCATGCAGCAGCTGGCCAGGGACGGCATGACCATGGTGGTCGTCACCCACGAGATGGGCTTCGCCCGCTCGGCGGCCAACCGCGTGGTCTTCATGGCCGACGGCAGGATCGTCGAGTCGGCCCCGCCGGACGAGTTCTTCGGCAATCCGCGCAGTGAGCGCGCCAAGGACTTCCTGTCCAAGATCCTCAAGCACTGACCGGACGGCGGACCGCACCACCACCGCCGGACCACCGACCCGACCTGGACCACCGACCGATCCGGACCACCGACAGACCTGGACCGTCGACCCGACCCGTACCCCCGACCCCACCCGTACCCCCGACCCCACCCGTACCCCCGACCCGCCCCGTACCCCCGACCCGCCCCGTACCCCCGACCGCCCCGTATCACCGTGATCAGCGTGGAGTGATGACCATGAACCCGCTCAGGAACCGCAGGCTCACGATCGCCGCGGCCGCCGCGATCGTCCTCTCCTTCACCGGCGCCGCGTGCAGCGACGACGGTGACGGCGGGTCGGGCGGCGGAGACGGCGACAAGATCACCGTCGGCATCAAGTTCGACCAGCCCGGTCTCGGGCTCAAGACGCCGGACGGCAAGTACACCGGTCTCGACGTGGACGTGGCGACGTACGTCGCCAAGGAACTCGGCCACGACCCGGGCGACATCGTGTGGAAGGAGGCGAAGAGCGCCGACCGCGAGACGCTGCTGCAGCGCGGCGACGTCGACTTCATCGCCGCCACCTACTCGATCACCGACAAGCGGGCCGAGAAGGTCGACTTCGCCGGTCCCTACCTGCTCGCCCACCAGGACGTGCTGATCCGCGCCGACGATAACTCCATCACCAAGCCGGCCGACCTCAACAACAAGAAGCTCTGCTCGGTGACCGGCTCCACCTCCGCGCAGAACGTCAAGACGAAGCTCGCCCCGCAGGCCCAGCTCCAGGAGTACGGCGGCTACTCCGAGTGCCTCACCGGCCTGGAGAACAAGGTCATCGACGCCCTGACCACCGACGACACGATCCTCGCGGGTTACGCGGCGCAGCCCGAGTTCAAGGGCAAGTTCAAGCTCGGCGGCTTCAAGATGAGCAACGAGAACTACGGCATCGGCGTCCAGAAGGGCAGCGAACTCAAGGCGCAGATCAACAAGGCGCTGGAGAAGATGGTCGCCGACGGCTCGTGGCAGGCCGCCGTGGACAAGAACCTCGGACCCGCCGGTTACAAGAACGAACCCGCCCCGAAGATCGGCGTCGTCGTTCAGTGAGCAGGCCGCCGTGTTCGACTTCCTCGAGGGCTACGACATCCTGGGAGCGTTCTGGACCACGGTCCAGCTGACGTTCTACTCCGCGATCGGCTCCCTGGTCTGGGGGACGCTGCTGGCCGCCATGCGGGTCAGCCCCGTCCCCCTCATGCGGGGCTTCGGCACCGTCTACGTCAACGTCGTCCGCAACATCCCGCTCACCGTCATCATCGTCTTCACCTCGCTCGGCCTCTTCCAGACCCTCGGTGTCAGCCTCGGCGCCAAGGACTTCACGTCCATCAACTTCCGGCTCGCCGTCCTCGGCCTCATCGCCTACACCTCCGCGTTCGTGTGCGAGGCGCTGCGCTCCGGCATCAACACCGTGCCCCTCGGCCAGGTCGAGGCCGCCCGCGCGATCGGACTCAACTTCACCCAGACCCTGCGCCTGATCGTGCTGCCCCAGGCGTTCCGCTCGGTCGTGGGCCCGCTCACCAACGTCCTGATCGCCCTGACCAAGAACACCACCGTCGCCGCGGCCATCGGCGTCGCCGAAGCGGCCCTGCTGATGCGCGAGATGATCGAGAACGAGGCCCAGCTGATCCTCATCTCCGCGATCTTCGCCTTCGGCTTCATCTGCCTGACCCTGCCCACCGGGCTGTTCCTCGGCTGGGTCGCCAAGAAGGTGGCGGTGAAACGATGAAGGAGAAGCCCACCGTCCTCTACGACGTCCCCGGCCCGCGCGCCCGCCACCGCAACGTGCTCTACACCGTGCTGTTCCTCGTCGCCGTGGCGGCGGTCGTCTGGTGGGTGGTGGACAGCCTCGAAGCCAAGAACCAGCTCGAGGGCGAGAAGTGGGAGCCGTTCTTCACCGACCCCCGGGTCTGGAACACGTACATCCTGCCGGGTCTGAAGAACACCGTGATCGCCGCCGCCCTCGCCATGGTCATCGCCCTGCCGCTGGGCGCGCTGTTCGGCATTGCCCGGCTCTCCGACCACGCGTGGGTGCGGGCGGCGGCCGGCACGGTCGTGGAGTTCTTCCGCGCCATCCCGGTCCTGATCCTGATGCTCTTCGCCAACGCCGCCTACTCGGAGTTCACCGACGTCAGCCCCGAGACGCGCCCCCTGTACGCGGTCGTCACCGGCCTCGTCCTCTACAACGCGTCCGTGCTCGCGGAGGTGGTCCGCGCGGGCATCCTCGCCCTGCCGTCCGGGCAGACCGACGCGGCCAAGGCGATCGGCATGCGCAAGGGCCAGACCATGACGAACGTGCTGCTGCCGCAGTCGGTCACGGCCATGCTGCCGGCCCTCGTCAGCCAGCTCGTCGTCATCGTGAAGGACACCGCGCTCGGCGGCGCGATGCTCGGCTTCTCCGAGCTCCTGGCCTCCGTCCGCCCGATGAGCGCCAACTACGGGGCGAACACCATCGCCTCCTTCACGATCGTGGCCATCGTCTTCGTCGTCCTGAACTTCCTCCTCACCTCCTTCGCCTCCTGGCTGGAGGGCCGCCTGCGCCGCGGCAAGAGGACCACCGGCGCGGTGGTGGGCGTAGAGGCGGTCGAGGAACTCGCCCGCCCGGGCGAACACCCACCGGAACCGGGCGAACGGCAGTGAGGCAGCCGGACATGGCGACGCCAGCCGGAGGGGGCCGGAGTCGGCCGCTTTTGAGCGGAGGTCGGCGACCGGTCGGGAGGGGGGCGTTCGTTGTCGGCCGGGGCTGTCGGGCGTCCTCGGTCGGAGGGCGGAGGTGCCCGTGAGAGAGGCGGAGACGGGGTGCGCCCGGCTGGAGGCCGGCGGGCGCCCCTGCCGTCGTCGGCGAGCCGGCCCGCCGGACGGCCCGTGCGGCCTCCTCAGCCAGAGCCCCCGCTCTGCCGAGAATGCAGGGCATGAGCGACACGCCGCCCGCAGCCCGTCCGCCGTCCTCGTCCTCCCCGCCGCCCGGCCGCACCGACCGGCTGCTCGCCGCGCTCGCCGGGATCCTCGCCGGATACGGCGGACTCGCGGCCGCCGCGCTCGTCGCCGTGCTGGTGCGGCCCGAGGCCGGGCCGGTGCCGGCCGTCGGGGACGCCGTCGTCGACCTCTCGCCGACCGCCGTCAAGGAATGGGCGATCCGGACGTTCGGTGAGAGCGACAAGGCCGTCCTGGAGTTCGGCATCCTGGTGCTGCTCGCCGCCCTCGCGGCCGCCCTCGGCCGACTCGCGCTGCGCAGCACGGCCGCCGCGCTCGCCGGCGTCGCCGTGGTCGGTGCTGTCGGCGCGCTCGCCGCCGTCACCCGGCCCGACTCCGAATCCGCGAGCGACGCGCTGCCCTCGCTCGTGGGCGCGGCCACGGCCGCCGCCCTGCTGTACCTCCTGGTGCGGCGGCTCACCCGGGCACGCCCGGCCGCCGCCGGGGGCGCGGGCCGGCGCGGCTTCCTCGTCGCCGCGACGGGTGTGGCGGCGGGCGCCACCGGCGCCCTGGTCCTCGGCCGCACCGTGGGCTCCACGCGTTCCGAGCACGCCACGGCCTCCCGCAACGCCCTGCGGCTGCCCCGGCCAGCCTCGCCCGCGCCCGCCGTGCCACCCGGAGCCCAGCTCCCGGTCGACGGCATCAGCCCCTTCGTGACCCCGAACCGCGACTTCTACCGGGTCGACACCGCCCTCGTCGTCCCGCGCGTCGACGCCGACACCTGGCGGCTGCGGATCCATGGCAGAGGCGTGGCCGGCGAGCGCGTCCTCACGCTGTCCGAGCTGCTGCGCCGCGAGGTGATCGAGCGCGACATCACCCTCGCCTGCGTCTCCAACGAGGTCGGCGGCCCGCTCGTCGGCAACGCCCGCTGGCTCGGCGTCCGCCTCGCCGACCTGCTGCGCGAGTGCGGCGTGCGACCGCCCTCGGCCGGCGGGCCCGCCGACCAGCTCGTCGCCCGCTCCGTCGACGGCATGACCATCGGCACGCCGGTGGAGGACGTCATGGACGGCCGCGACGCCCTGCTCGCCTTCGGCATGAACGGCGAGCCGCTCCCGTTCGACCACGGCTTCCCGGTGCGCATGCTCGTCCCCGGCCTCTACGGCTACGTGTCGGCCTGCAAGTGGATCTCGTCGGTGGAGCTCACCACCTTCGACGCGTACGACGCCTACTGGGTACCGCGCGGCTGGGCCGCCCAGGCCCCGGTCAAGACCCAGTCGCGGATCGACACGCCCCGCGCCTTCGGCCGCGTGACCGCGGGGACGGTCGCCGTCGCCGGAGTCGCCTGGGCCCAGCACCGGGGCATCTCGCGGGTCCAGGTACGGGTCGACGAGGGGCCCTGGCAGGACGCCGAGCTCGGTGCCGAGGACAGCCGCGACACCTGGCGCCAGTGGCTCTACCGCTGGCCGGCCGCCCCCGGCCGGTACACCCTGACCGTACGCGCCACCGACGGCACCGGCGCCGTGCAGACCGAGCGGCGCACCGGCACGATGCCGGACGGCGCGACCGGCCTCCACTCCGTCGTCGTCACCGTCGACGCGGCGTGAGGGGCCGGGCGGGCCGGCTGGCGGTCCGTCCGGCCGTCCGGCCGTCCGGCCGTCCGGCCGTCCGGCCGTCCGGCCGACCGGCCGACGGGCTGACCGGCTGGCGAGCTGGCTGTCCGTCCGTCCACCCGTCCGGCTAGCCGACTGGTCGGCTGACCGGCCGTCTGGCTGCCGACCGGCTGACGAGCCGACCGGCTGGCTGGGTGTCCGTCCGTCACCCGTCCGACTGGCCGACTGGTCGGCTGACCGGCCGTCCGGCTGTCGACCGGCTGACGGGCGGACCGGCTGGCCGTCCGGCTCCCGACCGGCCGACCGGCCGACGGGCCGACCGGCCGACCGGCTGGCTGGCTAGCTGTCCGTCCGACCACCCGTCAGGCTGGCTGACGGGTCGGCTGAGCGTCCGGCCGACGGGCCGACGGGCCGATGGGCTGACCGGCCGACCGGCTGGCGGGCCGGGTGGCGCGCCGGCCGCCGGTCCGGCTGACCGCCGGTCCGCTCGGTCGCCCGTCCGGCCGTCCGCCGGTCCGTCCGGCTGCCGACCGGCCGACCAGCCGACCGGCCAGAGGTTCGGCCGACCCTCCGGCCGGGCGACCGGGCGGACCGGCCGTAGCCTCCGGGCACCGATCCGGCCTCCGACCGGCCCTCCGGCGTCGGTCACGCCGAGGTGGGAGGCCCCGGCCCGCCAGGCCGAGCTCGTCCCGGATGCCCCCCGCCCCCGAACGGCGCACCATGAAGACATGGACGGCACACCCGAGTTCGGCGAACTCAGCGCGCCGAGCCGCGTCGCCGGGCCCGACGAGGGGATCAGCACCGCCGAGCTCGCCCTCGCCGCCCGTAACCACGGGCTGCCCCTCGAAGCCCTGCGGTACGACACCAGCCCGCCCGGCCTCCACTACGTCCTGGTCCACTACGACATCCCGGCCGCCGACGCCGAGGACTGGCGGCTCACCGTCGACGGCCTGGTCGACCGGCCGCTCTCGCTCGGCCTCGCGGCGCTGCGCGAGCGCCCCGCCGTCACCCACCGCGTCACCCTGGAATGCGCCGGCAACGGCCGGGCCCGGCTCGCACCCCGCCCCGTGAGCCAGCCCTGGCTGGTCGAGGCCGTCGGCACGGCCGACTGGACCGGCGTCCCGCTGGCCACGCTGCTCGCCGAGGCGGGCATCCGCGAGGGAGCCGTCGACGTCGTGTTCACCGGCGCCGACCACGGCGTCGAACGCGGCACCGAGCAGGACTACCGCCGCGCCCTGCCCCTCACGGTCGCCGCCGACCCGGCCCGCGCGGTGCTCGTGGCGTACGCGATGAACGGCGCACCACTGCCGCCCCAGCACGGCAGCCCCCTGCGCCTGGTCGTACCCGGCTGGTACGGGATGGCCTCCGTGAAGTGGCTGCGCGCGATCACCGTCACCGACGCCCCGTTCACCGGCTTCCAGCAGACCGTCGCCTACCGCTTGCGGCAGCGCGCCGACGAGCCCGGCGAGCCGGTCACCGTCATCGCGCCCCGCGCCCTGATGATCCCGCCCGGCTTCCCCGACTTCATGACCCGCGCCCGGGTCGTCCCTCCCGGGCCGGTGCCGCTCACGGGCCGCGCCTGGTCGGGACACGCGCCCGTCGTGCGCGTCGAGCTCAGCGACGACGGCGAGGAGAGCTGGACCGACACCGAGGTCGTCGCCGATCCCGAGCGGCCCTGGGCCTGGGCGGCCTGGCGGACCACCTGGACGGCGACCCCCGGCACGCACCTGCTCGCCGTCCGCGCCACCGACGCCGCAGGCCACACCCAGCCGCTCACGGCCCCCTGGAACCGGGGCGGCTTCGCGAACAACCTGGTCCAGCGGGTCGAGGTGCACTGCCTGCCGTAGCCGCGCCGGTTCCGTAACCGGGTCCGCTCCGTAACCGCTTCCGCCCGTAGCCGCTTCCGCTCCGTAACCCCGTCCGCTTCCGTACCCGCGCGTCCGCGTCCGCTTCCGTAACCACGTCCGCGTCCGCTTCCGCGTCCGCTTCCGCGTCCGCTTCCATAGCCGCGCTCGCCCGCCCGCGGAGCCTCACACCGATGCCAGGCTCCGACCACCCTGCCCTGCTCCCAACAGCACTGCCCTGGCTCCGACAGCGGTGGGCCTGGCTCCGCCCGTGCCAGGAGTGCCGTACCCGCCCACCCCGGTCCCCTCCGGGCCCGGGTTAGAGTCGTCCGCGGACGTCCGCCGCACACCACCGCATGACCGAGGAGCATTCCGTGACCGACCCGGAGACCACCGCCCTGCAGCAGCAGATCGCCCGGGAGCTGGAGGTCTCCGAGACCTTCGACCCGACGGCGGAGATCGAGCGCCGGGTGGCCTTCCTCACCGAGCGCCTCACCTCCACCGGGCTGCGCTGCCTGGTCCTCGGCATCAGCGGCGGCGTCGACTCCACCACCACCGGCCGGCTCTGCCAGCTCGCCGTCGAGCGGGCCCGCGCGGCCGGCCACGACGCGACCTTCTACGCCATGCGCCTGCCGTACGGCGTCCAGGCGGACGAGCACGACGCCCAGCTCGCCCTCGACTTCATCCGGGCCGACCACGTCCTCACCGTGGACATCAAGCCGGCCAGCGACGCCGCCCTCGACGCGACCGTGGCCGCCGGTGTCGTCTTCCGCGACGCGCACCACCAGGACTTCGTGCACGGCAACATCAAGGCCCGCCAGCGGATGATCGCCCAGTACGCCGTTGCCGGCGCGTACGACGGTCTCGTCGTCGGCACCGACCACGCGGCCGAGGCGGTCTCCGGCTTCTTCACCAAGCACGGCGACGGCGCCGCCGACGTCGTGCCGCTCACCGGCCTGACCAAGCGCCGCGTGCGCGCCGTCGCGGACGAGCTCGGCGCCCCCGCCGAGCTGGTCTGGAAGACGCCGACGGCCGACCTGGAGACCCTGGACCCGGGCAAGCCCGACGAGGACGCCCTCGGCGTCACGTACGACGAGATCGACGACTTCCTGGAGGGCAAGCCGGTCGGCGACGCCGCCTTCGCGTCGATCGTCCGCCGTTACGAGCTCACCGACCACAAGCGCCGCCTGCCGATCGCGCCCTGAACCCCCGCCCGGACGCCCACCGGGCGCTCCGCGGCCGCCCGTCACCCCCGGGGTGACGGGCGGGGGACCATCCGGCCGTTTCCGCGTGGCGGGGGCGGCCGGCCGAGCGGGCGGTGGTGTGCCCTGAGGTGACGTCAGCAGACGTACCACCGAAGGGAGAACCACCCGTGTTGTTCGGCAGCACCCCGGCATTCAGCAGCTTCTCGGTCGACGACCTCGACGCGGCCCGCGCCTTCTACGGCGACACGCTCGGTCTTCAGGCGGGCGAGGAGGGCTCCGGCGACATGCGCATGCTGTTCCTCACCCTCGCCGGCGGCGCGAAGGTCCTGGTCTACCCGAAGGGCGACCAGCACAGCCCGGCGAGCTTCACTGTCCTCAACTTCCAGGTCGACGACATCGAGGCCGCCGTCGACGCCCTGAAGGACAAGGGCGTCGAGTTCCAGCGCTACCCGGGCTTCGAGTTCGACGACAAGGGCATCTGCCGGGACACCCACGGCCCGGCCATCGCCTGGTTCACCGACCCGGCGAAGAACGTCATCGCGGTGCTCCAGGACTGACCCGGCCCCGTGCGGCGGCGCACCCCCGTCATGTGATCCACTGGCCTGGCGGGGGCGTCGGCCCCGGGCGGCCGGCATGGCGGGTCCCCTACGGGCGTCCGACACGGGCTCCGTCACCGGTGTCCGACACGGTTGTCCGCCGCACCGGTGTCCCACACGGCGGGTCCCGGACACGGGTCCCGGTGTCACGAACAGGAGCACGAAGCCTTGTCCACGTACCGTCAGCCCGGGCTCGTCCTCACGGACCGCCGCTTCACCGTCCCCCTCGACCACGAGCGCCCCGACGGCGAGACGATCGAGCTCTACGGACGCGAGGTCGTCGCGAGCGACAAGGCGCACCGGACCGACCTGCCCTGGCTGCTGTACCTGGAGGGCGGACCCGGCTTCGGCGCGCGCCGGTTCATCGGACCGCAGGCCTGGCTGGGCCGGGCCGTGAAGGAGTTCCGCGTCCTCCTGCTCGACCAGCGCGGCACCGGACACTCCACCCCGGCCAACCGGCAGACCCTGCCGCTGCGCGGCACCCCGGCGGAGCAGGCCGCCTACCTCGCCCACTTCCGCGCCGACTCCATCGTCAGGGACTGCGAGCTGCTGCGCCGCGAACTCACCGGCGGCGCCCCCTGGACCGTCCTCGGCCAGAGCTTCGGCGGCTTCTGCGCCACCCACTACCTGTCCACCGCGGCCGAGGGACTGGCGACCGTCCTCGTCACCGGCGGACTGCCGTCGCTGCACGCCACCGCCGACGAGGTCTACCGGGCCGCGTACCCGCGGATCCGGCGCAAGAACGAGGCCCACTACGCCCGCTACCCCGACGACGTCGAGCGCGTCCGCCGCATCGCCGCCCACCTCCACGAGCACCAGGTCTCCCTGCCGGGCGGCGGCACGCTCACGCCCGAGGCCTTCCAGTCCCTCGGCATCCTCCTCGGCGGCGGCAGCGGCAGCCACCAGCTCCATCTGCTCCTGGAGGAGGCCTTCGTGCCGACCGCGGCCGGTCCCGCGCTGTCCGACGCCTTCCTCGAGGGCGTGCAGGCCCAGCTCTCGTATGCGGGACACCCGCTGTACGCCGTGCTCCACGAGGTCATCTACGCCCAGGGCCCGAGCCTCGGCCACGGGCCGACCGACTGGGCCGCGCAGCGCGTGCGGACGGAGTTCCCCGAGTTCGACGCGGCGAAGGCGCTCGCCGGCGACGGACCCGTCCTCCTCACCGGCGAGAGCATCCACCCCTGGCACTTCACCACCGACCCGGCGCTGCGCCCGCTGCGCGAGACCGCCGAACTCCTCGCCGCCCGCGCCGACTGGGCGCCGCTCTACGACCCGGCGCGGCTCGCCGCCAACGACGTGCCGGTCGCCGCGGCCGTCTACCACGACGACATGTACGTGGACACCGCCCACTCCCTCGAGACGGCGCGGGCGATCCGGGGCCTGCGCACCTGGGTCACCGACGAGTTCGAGCACGACGGCGTGCGGGCCGGCGGACCGCGCGTCCTCGACCGGCTCCTCGCGCTCGTCCGCGACGAGCTCTGACGGAACCGGTCACTCCGCGCCCGGGAGCACTCCCCGGGCGCGGAGACGGCAGCCGCAGCCGCAGCCGCGGCCGGCGTCCCGCGCCTGCCACCGGACCGGCGGCGGTGGCCCGGACAAAAGTCCAAGCGGTGCCCACCGATTGCTCATGGTGCGGCCGTCCCACAGGGGATAGACATCGGTCCGAGCTCCGGGCTCCGAGCTCCGGGCTCCGAGCCCGAGCCCCGAGCCCGAGCCCCGAGCCCGAGCTGCCCCGAGCCCAGAGTCCGAGCCCCGAGACGGTGTCTCGGCGTGTCTGGAGAGGACGGACATGACCACCCACGTCGAGACCGAGATCGCGAGCCAGCCGGACTGCTGGCGGCGCGCCGCCGAGACCGCCGCCGAGCGGGCCCGGCTGCTGCCCCGTACCGGCGAGCGGATCGCCGTCGTCGGCTGCGGCACCTCGTACTTCATCGCCCGCTCCTACGCCGCCCTGCGCGAGTCGCTCGGCGAGGGCGAGACCGACGCCTTCCCGGCCTCCGACCCGACCCCGCTCGGCCGCGGCTACGACCGGATCGTCGCCCTCACCCGCTCCGGCACCACCACCGAGGTCGCCGGGCTGCTCGCCCGAGCCGCAGGGCGGATCCCTACCCTCGCCCTCACCGGCGTCCCCGACAGCCCGGCCGGCCACCACGCCGACACCGTCCTCGACCTCGGCTTCGCCGACGAACGCTCCGTCGTCCAGACCCGGTTCGCCACCACGGCGCTGCAACTCCTGCGCGCCGGCCTCGGCGTCGACCTGGAGGCGTCGGTCATCGACGCCGAACTCGCCCTGTACGAGCCGCTGCCCGCCGCCTGGGAGCGGCACGGCCAGTTCACGTTCCTCGGCACCGGCTGGACCGTCGGTCTCGCCGACGAGGCCGCGCTCAAGCTCCGCGAGGCGGCCCGCGCCTGGTCGGAGTCGTACCCGGCGATGGAGTACCGGCACGGACCGATCAGCATCAGCGACCCGGACAGCCTGGTCTGGTGCCTCGGCCCCGTGCCGCCCGGCCTCGCCGACGAAGTCAACGCCACCGGCGCCCAGTTCGTCGCCGACGCCGTCGACCCGGTCGCCGCCCTGGTGCGCGCGCAGCGGCTTGCCGTCGCCCTCGCCCGCCGTCGCGGCCTCAACCCCGACCGGCCGCGCAACCTCACCCGCTCGGTCATCCTCGCCGGGGCCCGCTGACCGGGCACCACCGGACACCACCGGACGCCGCCGCGCCCCGGCTCGTATCCTGCGCTCATGATCGAGAAAACCGAACAGGCTTCGCAGCTGGCCGAGATGCCCTCCGACTGGCAGCGCGCCCTCGCCGTCGTCGCCCACCCCGACGACCTGGAGTACGGCTGCGCGGCCGCCGTCGCCCGCTGGACCGACGAGGGCAAGGAGGTCGCCTACCTCCTCGTCACCCGCGGCGAGGCCGGCATCGACTCGCTCGACCCGGCCACCTGCGGGCCGCTGCGCGAGCAGGAACAGCGGGACAGCGCCGCGGTCGTGGGCGTGCGGACCGTGGAGTTCCTCGACCACGAGGACGGTGTGATCGAGTACGGGCTCGGGCTGCGCCGCGACATCGCCGCCGCGATCCGCCGCCACCGGCCCGAACTCGTCATCACCCTCAACCACCGCGACACCTGGGGCCCGGAGCCCGGCGGCTTCTGGAACACGCCCGACCACCGCGCCGTCGGCCGCGCCACCCTGGACGCGGCGGCGGACGCCGGCAACCGCTGGATCTTCCCCGAGCTGACCGAGCAGGGCCTGGAGCCGTGGAACGGCGTGCGCTGGGTGGCCGTGGCCGGCTCCAACCTGCCGACCCACGCCGTCGACGCGGGCCCGGGCCTGGAGCGCGCCGTGCTCTCGCTGCGCGCCCACCGCACGTACATCGAGGCGCTGACCGAGCAGGACGTGGAGGAGTACTGCCGGTCGTTCGTCGCCGAGTCCACCGCCCGCGCCGCCGACCGCTTCGGCGGCCGCCCGGCGGTGGCCTTCGAGGTGTACCCCCGCTAGGCCGTTTCCTCCGGATCCCGGCCGGGTCCGGGCCCTGATCCGAAAGAAATGGCCTGGCCGGGCATCACTCCGCGGCCAGGGCCGGCCCGGCGCGCGGTCGCCGGACCGGCCCTGGACGGTGGACCCGCCCCGAGTGGCGTCACCCGCGCCGGCTCACATGCCGGGAGCGGGCTTCAGGACCGCGAAGGGTGCGCCGAACGGATCCGCGAACCAGGCGATCCGGCCGACGTCCGGGACGTCCGCCGGCGGCATGAGGACCGAACCGCCGCTCTCCTGCACGGTCGTGGAAGTCGTGTCGGGGTCCGACACCATGAAGTACGGGATCCAGCGCGCCTTGTCGGCTCCGCCCTGGAGCGGTGCCGCACCGCCGAACGAGGTGTCCTTCAGGTCGCCCTCGGCCGTCGAGATCACCCGATAGGTCATGCCCGGCGCCTCCATCTCCTCCCAGCGCCAGCCGAACAGCGCGCGGTAGAAGGCGAGCGTGGCCTCCGGGTCGACGGTGTGCAGCTCGACCCACAGCAGCGTGTTGGGCTCCGAGGTCCGCTCCAGACCCTTGACCCGGCCCGGCTCCCACACCGCGAACTGCGCGCCGCCGCGGTCGGTCAGCGCCGCCATCCGGCCCGCGTCCATGACGTCGAAGGCGGCGAGCCGCACCGTGCCACCGTTGTCCTCGGCCGTCTGGGCGGTCGCCTCGGCGTCCGGGGTCTGGAAGTAGACGGTCCAGGCGCTGCTCGCGCCCTCCTCGGTGAGCGGGCCGAGCGCGGCGACGGTCTTGCCGTCCTGCTGGAAGAATCCGTAGCCGCCGGCGTCGGGGCCGGCCGAGACGAAGTCCCAGCCGAAGACCCGGCCGTAGAACATCGCGGCGGCGTCCGTGTCGGGGCTGCCGAGGTCGAGCCAGTCGGGCGAGCCGGTGGTGAAGTCCGTTCCGAGCATGGGGGTGAGTCCCGTCCTTCCGGGTGGGGAGGCCGTGCCGTGACGGCGGGTGGCGGGTGTTCCGGCCACCATGGCCGATCCTTGCCGCCGGGCCAGGTCCGCGCAGCGCCGCCCGCCGGGTTTCATCCGCACGGCGCAGCGCGCCCACCGAGCCTCACACCCCCCGCTCCTTGTCAGACACCTCAGACCCCTCAGGCCGCGCCGGCCGCCGTCGCCCTGCGGTCCAGGTCCGTCATCAGCAGGTCGCCGTTGACCATGGCCGCCGCCCGGTAGCCGCCGCTCGCCGCGTTCACCACCTGCTCGTGCGCGCCGATCGCGTTCCCGGCCGCCCAGACGCCCGGGACGCTCGTGCGGCCCGTCTCGTCCACCGTGACGAAGGTGCCGAACGGCGTCTCGTGCGTGGCCGCGCCGAGCGCCGTGAGCAGTCCGTCGCGGGGCACGGTCCGGGTCCCGACGAACACCACCTCGCGGGCCACGACCCGCCCGTCCGCCATGCGTACGCCCGTGATCCGGTCCTCCTCGACCACCAGCCCGGCGACCTCGCCCCTCACGACCGTCACACCGGCCGCCGCGAGTCGGGCCGTGTCCTCGGCCGAGGGCTCCGGGGCGGTGTGCAGGAAGAGGGTCACGTCGGCGGACCACTGCGAGACCATCAGCGCCTGGTGCGCGGGCATCACCGGGTGCGCGATCACGCCGAAGGCCCGGTCGCGCACCTCCCAGCCGTGGCAGTACGGGCAGTGGATCACGTCACGGCCCCAGCGCTCGGCGAGACCGTCGATCGCCGGCAGCTCGTCGACCAGACCGGTGGTGACGATCAGCCGGCGCGCGCGGACCACCCGCCCGTCCGCCAGACGCACAGCGAAGCCCTCGCCGGAGCCGCCGGTCGGGCTGCCGTCCGAGGTGCCGGACGGGCTGCTGTCCGAGGTGCCGGACGGGCTGCTGTCCGAGCTGCCGTCCGAGCCGAGGTCCGAGTCGCGGTCCGAACCGACTCCCGAAGCGAGTCCCGAAGTGGCTCCCGAACCGTCGTCCGCACCGCCAGTCGGCTGCCGCGTCACGGACGTGACCAAACCCTCCGTCCACTCCACTCCGTACCCGGCGATCTCCCGCCGCCCGGCCGCCAGGAAGTCGGCCGGGCTCATGCCGTCCAGGCCGAGATAGCCCTGCATGTGGCCGGCGGGCGCGTTGCGCGGCTCGCCCGCGTCGATCACCAGGGTGGTGCGCCGGGCCCGGCCGAGGACCAGGGCCGCGCTCAGGCCGGCCGCGCCGCCGCCGACCACCACCACGTCGTAGTCGGTCCGCGTGTTCCGCGTGCTCCCCATGTGCCGCGTGTTCTGCATGCTGTGTTCGCTCATGCCGCGAGGGTCACCCTTCGGCGCACGGTTGACAAACGAAGTTGCCGTTTCTGCAATGGGGGCATGACCGAAGACGCCCGCATCGAAGCCGTCCTCACCGAGGTCGGGCCCCGGCTCCGCCGCATCCGCAAGGAGCGCGGGGCGACGCTCGCCGAGCTGTCCACCGCCACCGGCATCTCGGTGAGCACGCTCTCGCGCCTGGAGTCGGGACAGCGCAAGCCCAGCCTGGAACTGCTGCTGCCGATCGCCCGTGCCCACCAGGTGCCGCTGGACGAGCTGGTCGGCGCCCCGCCGGTCGGCGACCCGCGCGTCAAGGCCCGGCCGATCGTCCGTCACGGCCGCACGATGTACCCGCTCACCCGCCAGCCCGGCGGCCTCCAGGCGTACAAGGTCGTCCAGGAACCCGGTTCCGAGGCGCCCGACCCGCGGGTCCACGAGGGCTACGAGTGGCTGTACGTGCTGTCCGGGCGGCTGCGCCTCGTGCTCGGTGAGCACGACGTGGTGCTCGGCGCCGGCGAGGCGGCCGAGTTCGACACCCGGGTGCCGCACTGGTTCGGCCCGGCGGGGGACCGGCCGGTGGAGTTCCTCAGCCTGTACGGGCCGCAGGGCGAGCGCATGCACGTACGGGCGCGCCCGAAGAGCTCCTGAAAATCCGACGGCGGCGGAAAGACGACTCGCGCGTCCGGTTCCGCGAGGCCAAGCGACCGCTTAGTATGCCGTGGACCACGCAGGACGGACGACGGCACCTGGAGGCCCGGATGCAGGCATGGCGAGTGCACGAGAACGGCGAACCGGGCGAGGTGATGCAGCTCGACGAGACCGACCGGCCCGTGCCCGGCGAGGGCCAGGTGCTGCTCAAGGTGCGCGCCACCGGCCTCAACTTCCCCGACGCGCTGCTGTGCCGGGGTCAGTACCAGGTGCGCCCGCCGCTGCCCTTCACCCCCGGCGTGGAGGTCTGCGCCGAGACCGAGGACGGCCGCCGCGTCATCGCGACGCCCGCACTGCCCTACGGCGGACTCGCCGAGTACGCGGTGGCCGACGCGGCCGCGCTGCTCCCGGCCCCCGAGGCGCTGGACGACGCCGAGGCCGCCGCCCTCCACATCGGCTACCAGACGGGCTGGTTCGGACTGCACCGCAGGGCCGCCCTGAAGGAGGGCGAGACCCTGCTCGTACACGCCGCCGCGGGCGGTGTCGGCAGCGCCGCCGTGCAGCTCGGCAAGGCGGCCGGCGCCACCGTCATCGGCGTCGTCGGCGGCGCCGACAAGGCCGCCGTCGCCCGCGAACTGGGCTGTGACACCGTCGTCGACCGGCATGCCGAGGACGTCGTCGCCGCCGTCAAGGAGGCCACCGGAGGCCGCGGCGCGGACGTGATCTACGACCCGGTCGGCGGCGCCGCCTACCAGCAGTCCGCCAAGGTCGTCGCCTTCGAGGGCCGGATCGTGGTCGTCGGCTTCGCCAGCGGCACCATTCCGAGCCCCGCCCTCAACCACGCCCTCGTGAAGAACTACGCGATCATCGGCCTGCACTGGGGCCTGTACAACCTGAAGGACCCGGCCGCCGTCCTCCGCTGCCACGAGACCCTCACCGAACTCGCCGCCAAGGGCCTGATCAAGCCGTACGTGAGCGAGCGCGTGCCCTTCGCCGGCGCGGCCGACGCCGTGCAGCGGCTCTCCGAGGGCGTCACCACCGGCCGGCTCGTCGTCCTCCCGGAAGGGGCCCGGGCATGACGCAGACCACGCTCGACGCCGCCGAACTCGTCGACCGCACCCGGCGCCTGCTCGCCGAGCACCCGCCCGCGACCACCGGCCGCACCGACTTCCTGCGCGCCCGCTTCGACGCCGGACTCGCCTGGGTGCACTACCCGGTGGGCCTCGGCGGTCTCGGCGCCCCGCGTTCGCTCCAGGCCGTCGTCGACGCCGAACTCGCCGCCGCCGGAGCCCCCGACAACGATCCCCGCCGGATCGGCATCGGCCTCGGCATGGCCGCCCCGACGCTGCTCGCCTACGGCTCCGAGGAGGTCAAGGAGCGCTTCCTGAGGCCGCTGTGGGTCGGCGAGGAGGTCTGGTGCCAGCTGTTCAGCGAGCCCGGCGCCGGCTCCGACCTCGCCGCCCTCGGCACCCGCGCGGTCCGCGACGGAGACGCGTGGGTCGTCAACGGGCAGAAGGTGTGGACGTCCAGCGCCCACGTGGCCCGCTGGGCGATCCTCATCGCCCGTACCGACCCCGACGTGCCCAAGCACCGGGGCATCACCTACTTCGTCTGCGACATGACCGACCCGGGCGTCGAGGTCAGGCCGCTGCGCCAGATCACCGGCGAGGCCGAGTTCAACGAGGTCTTCCTGACGAACGTCCGCATCCCCGACGCCCACCGCCTCGGCGAGGTCGGCGACGGCTGGCGCGTCGCCCAGACCACCCTCATGAACGAGCGGGTCTCCATCGGCGGCACCCGGCTGCCCCGCGAGGGCGGCATGATCGGCAAGGCGGCCGAGACCTGGCGGAACCGTCCCGACCTGCGCACCCACGACCTGCACCGCCGGCTGCTCGACCTGTGGGTGGACGCCGAGGTGGCCCGCCTCACCGGCGAACGGCTGCGCCAGCAGCTCGTCGCGGGCCAGCCGGGCCCCGAGGGCAGCGCCACGAAGCTCGGCTTCGCCCGGCTCAACCAGGCCATCAGCGCCCTGGAGGTCGAACTCCTCGGCGACGAGGGCCTGTTGTACGGCGACTGGGCGATGGTACGGCCGGACCTGGTCGACTTCACCGGCCGTGACGCGGGCTACCGCTATCTGCGCTCCAAGGGCAACTCGATCGAGGGCGGCACCACCGAGGTGCTGCTCAACATCGTGGCCGAACGGGTCCTGGGCCTGCCGCCCGAGCCCCGCAACGACAAGGACGTCGCCTGGAAGGACCTCGCCCGATGACGCGTCAGCCGGACCTGCTCTACTCCGAGACCGAGGACGACCTGCGGGCCGCCGTCCGCTCGCTGCTCGCCGACCGGGCCGATGCGCAGGCGGTGCTCGGCCGGATCGAGGACGAGCGCCCCTACCTCCCCGGACTGTGGGACGCCCTCGCGGGCGGGATGGGCGCCGCCGGACTGCTCGTCCCGGAGAAGCTGGGCGGCCAGGGCGCGAGCCACCGAGAGGCGGCCGTGGTCCTGGAGGAACTCGGCCGGGCGGTCACGCCGGCGCCGTACCTCACGAGCGCGGTGGTGGCGACCGGGACGCTGCTGGCGCTCGGCGCCGGAAGCGGCCCGGCGGCCGACCTGCTCGCCGGGCTGGCGAGCGGTGAACGCGTCGCCGTTCTGGCCGTGCCGTTCGCCACCGCACCCCGCACGGTGATCGACCCGGTCCGCCGCGTGCCCGCCGTCGCGGACGCCGCCGCGGCCGATGTCCTCCTCGTCCCGCGCCCCGACGGGCTGTACGCCGTCGACGCCCGGGACGCCGAGGTCACCCGGCAGTCCTCGCTCGACCTGACGCGCCCGCTGGCCGTCGTCGACACGCGCGGGGCCGCGGGTGTCCGGCTGGCGGACGCCGAGGCGGGGCGCGCCGCGGTCCGGCAGGGGCTCCTCGCGGGCGCCGGGCTGCTCGCCTCCGAGCAGCTGGGGATCGCCGAGTGGTGTCTGGAGGAGACCGTCCGGCACACCAGGGAGCGCCACCAGTTCAACCGGCCGGTCGGCTCCTTCCAGGCGCTGAAGCACCGGATGGCGCAGCTCTGGCTGGAGCTCGTGGGCGCCAGGGCGGCGGCCCGCGCCGCCGCCGACGCGCTCGCGACGGGCGCCCCGGACGCCGAGCTGACGGTCGCCGTCGCGCAGGCCTACTGCTCGAAGGCGGCCGTCCACGCGGCGGAGGAGTGCGTGCAGCTGCACGGCGGCATCGGCATGACCTGGGAGCACCCGGCGCACCTGGCGCTCAAGCGGGCGAAGTCCGCCTCGATCGCGCTGGGTTCGGCCGGCCGCCACCAGGACGCCGTCGCCGACCTGATGGACCTGCCGGCCCCGCGGTGAGCGTCCGCATCGCCCACCGAGGCGCCCGGTAAGGGGCCCATGTGTCCGCACCCCTTTACATACTGTTTTAATTGCGAAGTCTTCGCAATAACAGTTGATCTTCAAAAGGGGTGTGGACACCATGGCCAGGACGGCCGCCCGACCGGTCCGACGCGCGTCCGCCGCGCTACTCGCCGGGGCCACCGCCCTCACGGCGGCGGCCTGCTCGAACCCCGGCGGCGGCGCCGGACCCGGCGGCCCCCAGGACTCCGCCGTCGTCGGCATCGCCTTCGAGCCCGAGACCCTCAGCCCCCTCCTCGGCTACGGCAAGGACGGCAACTCCAAGATCTTCGACGGGCTCCTCGCCTTCGACGCCGGCATGAAGCTGCGGCCCGCGCTCGCCGCCGCGCTGCCCACCGTCAGCGCCGACGGCCTCACGTACACCTACAAGCTGCGCCAGGGCGTGACCTTCAGCGACGGAAAGCCCTTCACGGCCGAGGACGTCGTCTTCACCTACCGGACGATCCTCGACCCGCGGACCAACAACCCCTCACGGACCGAACTCGACGCCCTCAAGGACGTCAGGGCCACCGGCGATGACACCGTCGTCTTCACCCTCAAGTACCCCTACGCGCCCTTCGCCGAGCGCACCGTCCTCGCCATCGCACCCGAGCACGTCGCCGGCCGGCAGGACGTCAACACCGGCTCCTTCACCACCAGGCCGGTCGGCACCGGCCCGTACGTCCTCACCGGCTGGTCCAAGGGCGAGAAGCTCACCTTCCAGGCCAACCCGCGCTACTGGGGCGGCGCCCCGGCCGTGAAGAAGCTCACCATGGCCGTCGTCAAGGACGACGACGTCCGCGCCACCCGGCTGCGCGCCGGCGACCTCGACGCCGCGATCCTGCCGCCGAACCTCGCCGCCGGCTTCAAGGGCGACAAGACGAAGAAGACCTACACCGCCACGACCTACGACTACCGCACGGTCACCCTGCCCACGCACCACCGCGTCGCCGGCGACCCCGCCGTCCGCCGCGCCCTCGACGTCGCCGTCGACCGGCAGACCATGGTCGACAAGATCCTCGAAGGCGCGGGCCGCCCCGCCTACGGACCCGTCCCCACCGACAGCCCCTGGTTCGCCAAGGGCACCGAACGCCGCCACGACCTCGCCGGCGCGCGGAAGATCCTCGACGAGGCCGGATGGAAGCCCGGCCCCGACGGCGTCCGCGTGAAGAACGGCGTCCGCGCCGCCTTCCCGCTCTGGTACCTCTCCGGCGACCGGCTCCGCCAGGACCACGCCCTCGCCTACGCCTCCGACGCCAAGAAGGCCGGCATCGAGATCACCACCCAGGCCGGCACCTGGGAGGTCATCGAACCGCGGATGAAGACCGACGCGGTCCTCGCCGGCGGCGGCTCGCCCGGCGACCCCGACTTCGACCAGTACCTGCTCCTGAAGTCCACCCTCGGCGGCGACGGCTTCAACAACATGGCCTGGTACGACAACAAGACCGTCGACCGCGCCCTGGAGGACGGCCGCCGCACCGGCGACCCGGCCAGGCGCAAGGCCGCGTACGACACCGTCCAGCGCGAACTCGTCAAGAACCCCGGCTACACCTTCCTCACCCACGTCGACCACCTCTACGTCGTCAGCGACCGCTGGGACACCGCCACCGGCGGCCTCACCACCCAGGTCGAGCCGCACGACCACGGCCTCGGCTCCGGCCCCTGGTGGAACATCGAGGACTGGAAGCCCAAGAGCGGCGGAACGAGCGCGAAGTGAGCCGCCGCCTCCCCTGGGCGGCCATGACGCGGATGACGGGACGGCGCGCACTCGCCGCCGTCCCCGTCCTCCTCGGCGTCACCCTCGCGGTCTTTGCCGTCGCCGCCGCCTCCCCGTTCGACCCGGTCAAGGCCTACGCGGGCACCGCGGGACTCACCGCCTCGCAGGAGAACCTCGACCAGATCCGCGCCAACCTCGGCGTCGACCGGCCCTGGCCCACCCAGTGGTGGGACTGGCTCGGCCGGGCCGTCCAGGGCGACTTCGGCGACTCCGCCGTCATGCGCCTGCCCGTCGCCGACGTCATCGCCGAGCGGGTCGGCTGGTCCGCGCTGCTCGCCGCCACCGCCTTCCTCGTCGCCATCGCCCTCGGCACCACTCTCGGCGTGCTCGCCGGACGCCGCCGCGGCGGCCTCCTCGACCGCGCCGTCAGCTCGCTCGCGTACACCCTGGAAGCCGCCCCCGCCTTCTGGCTCGGCCTGCTCGCCATCTGGTTCTTCGCCCTGAAGCTCGGCGCGCTGCCGGCCGGCGGCCTCACCGACACCGCGAGCGACACCGTCACCGCCGGTCAGGTCGCCACCCACCTCGTGCTGCCCGCCCTGGTCCTCGGCATCTCCCAACTGCCCTGGTTCTTCCTGTACGTACGCCAGGGCGTCGGCGACGCCCTGGAGGAGGACCCGGTCCGCGGCGCCCGCGCCCGCGGCCTCGCCGAACGCACCGTCCTCACCGGCCACGCACTGCGCTCCGGCATGCTGCCCATGCTCACCCTCGTCGGCTCCCGCGTGCCCGAACTCATCACCGGAGCCCTGCTCGTGGAGACCGTCTTCAGCTGGCCCGGCATCGCCGCCGCCACCGTCCAGGCCGCCGTCTCCGCGGACTTCCCGCTGCTCGCCGCGCTCACCGTGCTCGCCACCGCCGCCGTGCTGCTCGGCAACCTCCTCTCCGACCTCCTCTACGGGCTCGCCGATCCCCGGGTGGGATTCGATGGCTGACACGCAGCGGGCGACCGCCCGCCGACGGCCCCGCGCCGCCGCTCCCGCCGACGCCACCCGCCGGATCCGGCTGTGGACCTCCGCCCTGATCCTCGGCGCCGTCGTCCTCGCCGTCCTCCTCGTCCCGCCGCTGGTGCGGCTCGACGAGCAGGCCGTCGACCTGGGACGGAAACTGCTGCCACCGTCCTGGGACCATCCCTTCGGCACCGACGACGTCGGCCGTGACCTGCTGCTCCGCTGCGTCTACGGGCTGCGCGTCTCGCTCCTCGTCGGCCTGGTCGCCGCCGTCGCCGCCACCGTCGTCGGCACGGCCGTCGGCGCCGCGGCCGGCGCGCTCGGCGGCCGCGCCGACCGCCTCGTCATGCGCGTCGTCGACGCGTTCTCGTCCGTGCCGCACCTGCTGCTCGGGATCTTCGTCGTCGCCATGTTCCGGCCCGGCGTCTGGCCGGTGATCGTCTCCGTGGCGCTCACCCACTGGCTCTCCACCGCCCGGATCGTCCGCTCCGAAGTCCTCTCGCTGCGCTCCCGGCCCTTCGTCGACGCGGCGATCTCCGGCGGCGCGTCGCGGTGGCGGATCGCCGTGCGGCACCTGCTGCCCGCCGTGCTGCCGCAGGCCGGACTGGCCGCCGTCCTCATGGTGCCGCACGCCATGTGGCACGAGTCGGCGCTGTCCTTCCTCGGGCTCGGCCTGCCCAGCCACCAGGCCAGCCTCGGCAACCTGGTGCAGGGCGCACGCTCCTCGCTGCTCGCCGGCGACTGGTGGCCGACCCTCTTCCCCGGCCTCTTCCTGATCGTGCCGACGCTCGCCGTCGCCGGCCTCGCCGGCGTCTGGCGCGACCGGCTCAACCCGCGCCGCCGATCGGAGCTGATGCTGTGACCGCCCCTGACGCCCACCTCGTACGGGCGCTCGAAGCCGTCAGCGCCGAACGCGCCGCGGACGCCGTCCTCAGCGTCCGCGGACTCACCGTCCGCTTCCGCATGCGCGGCGGCCGGAGCGTCGCGGCCGTCACCGACGCCGACTTCGACCTCGCGGCGGGGGAGTGCCTGGCCCTCGTCGGCGAAAGCGGCTGCGGCAAGTCCGTCCTCGCCTCCGCCCTCCTCGGCCTGCTCCCCGGCAACGCGGAAACGGAGGGCACGGCCCTCCTGACGACCCCGGCCGGCCCGGGGCGGCCCGACCGGGGCCGGCCGGGGCCGGACCGGGGCCGGCACGACGGCGGCGGCCGACACGACGCCGGCGGCCGGCAGGACGGTCGTCCGCGGGGCGACCGTCCGCAGGACGTCCTCGACCTGCTCGCCGTCGGCGAGCGGACGCTCGCCCGGGCCGTACGGGGGCGGCGGATCGGCCTCGTACCGCAGAGCCCGGCCGCCCATCTCACCCCGGTGCGCACCGTACGGGCCCACCTGGAGGAGACCGTGCGGGCCCTCACCGACACCCCGCGGCGCGAGCGGCGTGCCGCGGCGGAAGCCGCCGCCGAGCGAGCCGCGTTCCCCGCCGGGCACCTCGACCGCTACCCGCACGAACTCTCCGGCGGCCTCGCCCAGCGCGCCGCCACCGCCCTCGCCCTCGTCGGCGACGCGCCGCTGCTGCTCGCCGACGAACCCACCACCGGACTCGACCGCGAGCTCGTCGACCGCACCGCCGACGAACTCCGGCGCCACGCCGACCGCGGCAAGGCGCTGCTGCTCATCACGCACGACCTGGCGGCCGCCCGCCGGGTGGCCGACCGGGTGGCCGTCATGTACGCCGGACGCATCGTCGAGATCGCGCCCGCGGCCCGCTTCTTCGGCGAGCCCGGACCCCGGCACCCGTACGCACGCGGACTCCTCGACGCCCTGCCGGAGCGCGAGTTCACGCCCATCCCCGGACTGCCGCCCGCACTGTCCGACCTGCCCGAGGGCTGCGCCTTCGCCCCGCGCTGCGCCCGGGCGAGCGCGGCCTGCGCGGTGCGGCCGGAGTTCCTCGCGGGCGCCGCCTGCCACCATCCCCTGGGAGCGACCCGTGCTTGAACTGCACTCCGTCACCGCCGGATACGAGCGCCGCACCCCGGTCTTCCGCGACGTCTCCCTCACCGTCGCCGCCGGCGAGTCCGTCGGCCTGCTCGGCCCCAGCGGCTGCGGCAAGTCCACCCTGGCCCGGGTCGCCGCGCTGCTGCACCGCCCCGACGCGGGCCGGGTCGTCCTCGACGGCACCCCGGTACGGGCCTGGCGCCACCGTGCCCCGCGCGCACAACGCACCGCGATCGGCGTGGTCTTCCAGCAGCCGCGGCTCTCCGCCGACCCGCGGCTGCGCCTCGCCGACCTCGTCGCCGAGCCGCTGCGGGCCACCGGGCGACGCGGCGAGATCCCCGCGCGGCTCGCCGAACTGCTGCCCGCGGTCGGCCTCACCGAGGACCTGCTCGGCCGCCGCCCGCACGAGGTCAGCGACGGGCAGCTGCAACGCGCCTGCCTGGCCCGCGCCCTGGTGCTGCGCCCCCGCTGGCTGGTCTGCGACGAGATGACCGCGATGCTCGACGCTTCCACGACCGCGGCCCTGGTCGCCGCCGTCGAGGCCTACCGCGCCGAGACCGGCGCCGGACTGCTCGCCGTCGGCCACGACCGGGTGCTCCTGGAACGCTGGTGCGACCGCACGGTCCACTGGACGGAACTGACAGAAGCCCTGGCCAGCGCCTGAGGAACGGCCTGCTCCGGAAAGTCACCCGGATGGCCGCCCTGCCATACCGCCGTCCGGATCGTCCCTTACGTCACACTGTCCGCCGAACGCCGCAATTCCCGTGCGGCGCGAGGAGGGTGAGTCCGGTGGCCATTTCCGTTTCCGTCGTCATGCTGCTGCTGATCCTGGCGGTGATCTTCCTCCGCAACGGAGGCCTGAAGTTCTCGCACGCCATCGTCTGCGCCCTGCTCGGCTTCTTCCTGGCGAGCACCAGCATGGCCCCCACCATCCAGAACGGCGTCGCCGCCACCGCCAACGTGGTGTCCAGCCTGAAGCCCTGAGGGCCGAAGCCCCGAGCCTCGACCTCTGAGCCCCGACCTCGGCGCGCAGCAGCGTTTCAAGGTCATGAAGTGCCCGTGAATCCGGGCGCACTTCCATGTACATCTCACGCACTCGGGCCTAGCGTCGGCCGCCGGCGCGACCTTCGCACGGACCCGAGGAGCCGCATTGACCACCCGACCGCCCCGTAGGCGAACCCGCGCACTCGCGCTGATCGCCGCGGTGGGCGCGACCGCCCTCGCGCTCGCCACGCCCGCCGCCCTCGCCGACGAGATACCGCTCGCCCCGGGCCACCGGCTCGTCGACCACTACGACGGCGCCCCCGCCACCGCACGGCCGGTCCCCGGCGAAGCCCCGCCCCAGCACCCGTATCTCGCCCCCAACGGCCGCAGCGGCATGCACGCCGACGCCGCGGGCAGCGGCACCCACCCCTACTCCGGGCCGCTGGGCCGCGACCCGAAGGTGGACAGCGAGAAGATCGCCGCGCTCGGCGGCGAGTGCGCCACCGTCACCTTCGACGCCGGCGGCCGGCTCGTCACCGTCTGCGGCACCTTCAACGGCTTCCTGCTCAAGCTGCTCGACCCGCGCACCCTCGACACCCTCGCCGAGTACCAGCTGCCGCAGCGCTCCTCGACCGTCGAGGCCATCACCCGCCTCGACTTCGAGAAGATTTTCAAGGACACCTCCGGCGGCGCCTACTTCTACCTCGACGACCGCGACCGCGTCGTGCTCGCCGACTCCCGCCAGCACGTCCTGCGCATCGCGCACCGCCGGCAGGCGGACGGGGACTGGGAGTTCGTGGTCGAGGACGACTGGGACCTGACGCCGCTCGTCCCGCACGACTGCGTCAGCTGGACCAACCTCTTCCCGAGCGGCGTCTGCGACCCCGTCACCTCCGTCATGCCCGACTGGCAGGGCCGCATCTGGTGGGTCACCCGCCTCGGCCGGGTCGGCACGGTCGACCCCGCCACCGGCGCGCTGCGCGCCGTCCGGCTCGACGGCGAGGAGATCCAGAACTCCTTCTCCGTCGCCGAGGACGGCGTCTCCATCGTCTCCGACCACGCCCTCTACAGCTTCCGCGCCGACGCCGACGGAACTCCCCGCGTCCAGTGGCGGCAGACCTACGACCGCGGCACCGGCACCAAACCCGGCTCGGTGAACCAGGGTTCGGGCACGACGCCCGACCTCTTCGGGCAGCGCGGCGCCCGCTACGTCGCCATCACCGACAACGCCGACGACCGGATGAACGTGCTCGTCTACCGGCGCGGTACGGACGTTGCCGAGGCCGACCGCCTCGTCTGCAAGGTCCCGGTCTTCGGCGCCGGCGCCTCCACCACCGACAACTCCCTGATCAGCTGGGGCGACAGCCTCGTCGTCGAGAACAACTACGGCTACGAGAACCCCACGTCGCTGACCTTCGGCCGCAGCGTCGTCGGCGGCGTCACCCGCATCGACGTCCGCCCCGACGGCAGCGGCTGCGACACCGTCTGGGAGAGCGACGTCCGCTCGCCGTCCACCGTGCCGAAGCTCTCCACCGCGAACGGCCTGCTCTACTTCTACGAGAAGCGCCCCCACCCCCTCGGCATCGACGCCTGGTACCTCACGGCCGTCGACTTCCGCACCGGCGAGCGCGCCTGGTCCCGCCTCACCGGCACCGGTCCCGCCTACGACAACAACTGGGCACCGATCACCATCGGCCCGGACGGCACCGCCTACGTCGGCGTGTTCAACGGCATCGTCTCCGTCCGCGACGGCGGCTGAGGCCGCACGCACGGGTGCCCGGGACCTGCGCGGTCCCGGGCACCCGCATCCCGTGGGGGCTCTGCGGAGATCACTCCATCTCGGGCATCTCACCGACCGTCGTCCGCACGTCGATCACCGCGAACGCCGCGCCCTGCGGGTCGAGCAGGGCCGCGAAACGGCCGAAGGGGCTGTCCATCGGGCCGAAGACCTTGCGGCCGCCCGCCGCCTCCGCCGCCTCGACGGCCTTGTCGCAGTTGTCGACGGCGAAGTAGATCTGGATGTACGCGGGGATCTCGGCCGGGAAGTCGTCCGCGGTCATCACCATGCGGCCGAGCACCGGGTCGGCACCCAGGTCGAAGACCCGGTAGTCCATGTGCTCGTCCTTGATCTTCTTCGAGGCGAAGCCGAAGACCTCCGTGTAGAACGCGTCGGCCTTCGCCGGCTCACGCGTGAACACCTCGGCCCAGACGTAGCTGCCCGCCTCGCCCTGCAGCTCGAAGCCCTCGTGGACACCGGCCTGCCACACGCCGAACACACAGCCCGTCGGGTCCTGCGCGAGGCACATCGAGCCGAAGTCGCCCACCTGCATGGGCTCCATCAGCAGCGTGCCGCCCGCGCCCTTGATCTTCTCGGCGGTGGCGGCGACGTCGGGCGAGGCGAAGTACAGACACCAGGCCGAGTGCGTCTCGCCGTCCTGGTCGGGCATCGGCGGGACGACCGCCGCGACCGCCTTGCCGTTCTTGTACGCCTGGGTGTAGTTCCCGTACTCCGAGGCGGACTCGCCGAAGGTCCAGCCCAGCACGTCGCCGTAGAACGACTTCGCACCCTCGATGTCGGTGAACATCGCGTCGGCCCAGCACGGCGAGCCCTCAGGTCGTGGGGTCATGACGATGACTCTCTTCCGGATCGTTGACGTCGTTGTCTCCAGGCCACGCTAGCCACGTCCGACCCGCTCCGCTCGGTGACGCACGGTGACGGACGGACGTTCGAGTGAACGCTCAGCGACGGTACTCCCGCGCGTGCGGGAACAGCTCCTTCACCAGCGTCCAGAACACCGGGAAGTCGGGGATGTCCTTCGCCTCGCGGGCCCAGCGGCCCGCGCCGGCCGTCCGCACCACGACCAGGCCGTCCCCGCGCCACTCGCAGCCGCGCACCCGCTCCCACGGCGCCGTGCCCGACGGCAGCGCGATGCCCCGGCCGTCCACCGCGACCTCACCGAACGTGACCCTCTCACCCGCCTCCAGGGCGGTCACGGCGGGCGGCAGCGCGCGGCGCACGGTCTCGTCCAGGACGATCTGGGCCAGTTCGCGGATCTGCGAGTCCGCGGGCCGCGCCACCCTCTCCTCGTTCAGGAACCCGCCCACGGTCACCCCCTGCCCCGCGCCCGTCAGCAGCCGGTACGCGTAGTGCGTGCCCGTGTAGCCGCCGTTCACATAGGTGCGGGTGACGTCCTGGTGCATCGCCGTAACGGCCCGCCAGGGCACCGCCCGCGCGGCGCCGCCCTCACCGGGGCAGACCAGGCCCCGCTCGTACAGGTACACGTATTCCTTGGGCCGAAGCCCCGCCGGCGGCGGCCGGAAGGAGCGCCACAGGAACCAGCCGAGCACGCCGAACGGCACCAGTAACAGCGGCACGCCGAGCCAGGCCCCCACGAGACGGGTGGCGACCGCCGGGAGCGCGAGACCCGCCGCCCCCAGGAGGAGCAGGAGCAGCGTCCGGCGGCGTCGCCGCCCCGGCCGCGCCGCCGCCCGCGCGTCGTCGCAGTGCCGGGCCCGGAAAGCCCGTAAGTAGACACCCAGTCCCGCCTCGCGCGCGGCGCGCGTCGCCGCCTCACCCGGCGGAGGCACCGTCGCCCGGTCGAGTCCCCGGTCGCGTCGCTCCATTGCGCATCCCCCCGACGGCATGATGTCAGCGGTGCCGGGGCCGTGCCAGGGTGTCGGCGGCGTCGGCGAGCCGATCGGTGTCCGCGAGCTCAACGGCGCGGCGTCACGTCGTAACGGTGGAAGGGGCCCTGGGGCAGCGGCAGTTCGGGCCGCCAGAACCGGAGGGCCTGGGCGGAGGGCACGAACAGGGCGTCGGGCAGCCGGTCCGGCGCGAACCACTCCCAGCGCTCGATCTTGTCGGGCTCGGCGACGGCCGGGGTGCCCGTGTGGGCGTGGACCACCGTCGCCGCCGTCAGCCGGGTCAGCTCGGCGGAGGTCTCGCTGTCGAGGACCAGACCGATCACGGACACGTCGGCCGGGTCGGCGACGAGCGTCGTCTCCTCGGCGAGTTCGCGCGCGGCGGCCTGCTCGATGGACTCGCCCGGGTCGACCTTGCCGCCGGGCAGCTCCCAGACTCCGGAGCGGTGCAGCCCGAGCAGGACGCGGCCGGCCGCGTCCGTCACCACGACACCCGCGCCCAGGGAGGCCTGGGCCGCGGGCGGCACGACGTTGCGGTGGGCGGGGTCGGTCATGATGTCTCCTCGTACGGGGCCGGGGCCGGTGCGCCTCCCACCCAACACCATGGCATCGACAGCCCCGTGCCCTTCGTACGCCTGCGGCCTATTGTCTGTCCGGCGGACCACGGCCGGGTCCGCGGCGCCGGACACCCCCTAGAGGACCGCGATCCCCAGCGGCCGGGATCCGGCGGCGAGCCGGTGCGAGGAGCCGTCCGTCAGGTCGACGACGGTCAGGCCGTCCCAGTACCCGTCGCGGGTGAAGCCGCCCGTCACGTAGGCGGTGCGGCCGTCGTCGGACACCGCGACGTCCTCGTGCGGGCCGTCCAGCGGGAAGACCCGCTCGGTGCCGTCCGGCGCCCGGACGGTGAGCGAGGGGCCGCGGTCGGTGGCGGGGTCGACGGGGCCCGTGCCGACGGTGAGAAGGGTGCCGTCGGGTGTGATCGTCGTGCCGTGCTGGTGGGTGTTCGCCGTCATCCGCAGGACCTCGGAGCGGCCGGTGGCCGGGTCGACCACCACGAGCCTCTCGCCCTCGAACGGGAGCAGCAGGCGTCCGTCGGAGGGGCGCACCGCCGTGTAGTGCGGCTTCAGCCAGGAGCCGAGCCCGCCCTCGGTGCCGTACGGGGCCACCTCGATCCGGCGGGTGCTCAGGCCGTCCGCCCGTACCACGGTGACGTCGAAGGAGTCGTGGTTCGTCGCGTACACCTCGGAGCCGTCGCGTGAGACGTCCACGTCGAAGGGCCGCCGGCCGACCGGGACCCGGTCGGTGACCTTCAGGGCGGCGGTGTCGATCACCTCCAGGGCGCCGTTGCCGCCGGGCACGTTGACGCCGACGTACACCCGTCGTCCGTCGGGGGAGAGCGCGATGCCCATGCCGCCGCCCCGGTACTCGCCCGTCGTGGCGGGGCCGGTCGCCGTGCGGTACGGCACGAGGGCGAGGCGCGTCCGTGTCTTCGTGTCCACGACGGCGACGCCCTCGGCGGTGGCGACCCAGGCGCGGCCGTCGGCGCCGACGACGAGCCCGTACGGGGCGGTTCCGACCTCGACGGAGGCGAAGGCGCCGCGGGCCGGGTCGACGAAGGTGACGGTGTCGGAGCCGAAGTCGGTGACGAGGAGGGTGCCGGAGGGAGTGACGCCGCTCGTCGTGCCGGAGCCTGCTCGGGAGCCCGAGGGGGAGGGCGGGGCCGTGGCCGGGCGGCTCTCGGCGGATCGTGGGGGCTCGCCGGAACGGGTGGGCTCGGCGGACCGGGTGGGCTCGCCGCCGCTCTGCGCGCAGCCCGCGAGCAGCGCGACGGAGGCGGCCAGCACGGCGAGGGCGCGGCTTCGGTTGCGGCTTCGGTTCATCGGGCGGCTCCCAGGAAGTCGGGCGGTCGGGCGGGCGGGTGCGGCCCCGTCTTCCATGCTCGGGCCGTTCTCGGCCGCCCGAGTCAGCCGATCGGCTGACCCGGGCGTCGGCGCCTCGTACGACCCGGTCGCGACCGCCCGGCACGGCTGCGGCATACTGACGCCCCCTCGATCAACAAAATGTTTAAGGAGGAGTCTTGGCCGCCAGTTTCAAGACGGTCATCGAGGTGGCCCCGGCCCACCTCGGTCAGGCGGAGGCCCTGGCCCGCGCCTTCCAGGAGGCCATCGCCCCAGCCACCGTCAACTTCGACTTCGACCACATCCGCGACGCCGCAGCCGCCATCCCCGACAGCGACATCGTGCGGATGGTCCGCGGCTGGGGCCTCCAGGACGAGGCCCCCGTCCTGGTGATGGTCCTCTCCCTCAAGGAGGCGGTGCGCCAGGCGCTGCCCGCCGAGGCGGCGGAAGCCGCGTTCTGGGAGACGATCGAGCGCGAGCTCGTCAGCGCGTTCACGGGCCTCGCCGAACAGGAGGGCCTGCCGGGCCTCTCGTACTACGAGGAGGGCCCGGACAGCACCCGCTACTACCGTGACGTGTTCTTCGCCCTCCAGGACGAGGAGACGGGCGCGTACCTGTACGCCGTCGCCTTCTGCATCGACGTCACGATCGGCCGCGACAAGGCCCGCGTCGGAACCCTGGGCATGACCGACACCGTGCCGTTCGCGATCCGGCTCAACGCGATCGTGGTCCGCCAGGACCTGGCCCTCACCACCGCCTGACCAAGCCGCGACCGTGCCAGGCCCGCCGTCCCGGGCCGTGGTCAACCGCCCTACCGGAAGGTAGCGTCCGTGCCGGAAGTCTGGCAGGGACACGGCGAGGGCGAGCGCGCCGGTGAGCGCGCGGGCGAGTGCGAGGGTGAGGGACACCGATGAACCAGCGGTTCGGCGACTACCAGAACGAGATCTACCTCAACGGGCTCTTCGGCACCCTGCCCAGGCTCCCGATGGACTTCGCCGGGCTCGAACGACGTGCCGAGGCCGCGCTGCCGCCCTCCGTCTGGTCGTACGTCGCCGGCGGCGCGGGCGACGAGAGCACCCAGCGGGCCAACACCGAGGCCTTCCGGCGCTGGGGCCTGATACCCCGGATGATGGTCGGCGCCGACCGACGCGACCTCTCCGTCGAGCTGTTCGGGCTCCACCTGCCCACCCCGCTGCTCATGGCGCCGGTCGGCGTCATCGGCCTGTGCGCCCAGGACGGACACGGCGACCTCGCCACCGCGCGCGCCGCCGCCCGCACCGGCGTCCCGATGATCGCCTCCACGCTGAGCGTCGACCCGCTGGAGGACGTCGCCGCCGCGTCCGGCGACACCCCGGGCCTCTTCCAGCTGTACACCCCGACCGACCGCGCCCTCGCCGAGAGCCTGGTCCACCGGGCCGAGGCGGCCGGCTACCGAGGCATCGTGGTCACCCTCGACACCTGGGTCACCGGCTGGCGCCCCCGCGACCTCGCCGCCGGCAACTTCCCCCAGCTGCGCGGCCACTGCCTGGCCAACTACACCTCCGACCCCGTCTTCCGGGCCCGGCTCGCCAAGACACCCGAAGAGGACCCACAGGCCGCCGTCCTCGAGTGGACCGGCATCTTCGGCAAGCCGCTGACGTGGCCCGACCTGCCGTGGCTGCGCTCGCTCACCGAACTTCCCCTGATCCTCAAGGGCATCTGCCACCCGGAGGACGTCCGCCGGGCCAGGGACGGCGGCGTCGACGGCATCTACTGCTCCAACCACGGCGGCCGCCAGGCCAACGGCGGCCTGCCCGCCCTCGACGCGCTGCCGGAGGTGGTCGCCGCCGCCGACGGACTGCCCGTGCTCTTCGACTCGGGCGTCCGCAGCGGCGCCGACGTGGTCAAGGCGCTGGCGCTCGGCGCCACCGCCGTCGCCGTCGGGCGGCCGTACGCCTACGGCCTGGCCCTCGACGGCACCGACGGCATCGTCCACGTGCTGCGCTCGCTGCTCGCCGAGGCCGACCTGATCATGGCCGTCGACGGCTACCCGACCCTGGCCGACCTGCGCGCGGAGGGTGCGCTGCGCAGGCTCTGAGCGGGCGGAGCGGAGCCGCGGCGCGGCGCGGTGCGGGGCAGCGCGGGGCAGTACGGTGCCGCGCTGTCCGGTGCCGTGCTGTGCGGCACGGCGTGGTCCGTACGGAGCGGCGCGGCGCGGTCCGTACGGAGCGGCGCGGCGTGGTCCGTACGGAGCGGCGCGGCACCGCACAGCGCATGCCCGGTCAGCGCCGGCCGAGGACCTCCGCGATCCGGGAGAAGCCGTCGGCTCCGTGACCGAGGCCCACGGTCCTGCGGGCCAGGCCCTCGGCGGCGCGCATCACGCCCGCGTCGATGCCGTGCGCCTCGGAGGCGTGCACGATGTGGGCCATCGACGAGACCGCCGACGTCAGCGGATTGATCTCGCCGGAGTAGGTGCCATTCTCGATGTCCCCGGCGAACTCCTGGAACAGCGGCGGCAGGATCGCTGCGATGCCCTGCGCGAACGGGACCAGTTCGCCCGGCTTGATGCCCTCCGCGCCCGCCACGGCCAGCGCGTGCATGTAGCCGGCCATCGAGGTCCAGAAGATGTCGAGCAGCGCGATGTCGTACGCGGCGGCCCGGCCGACGTCCGCGCCGAGGTGGGTGTGCGTACCGCCGAGCACGTCGAGCACCGGCCGGTGCTCCTGGTACAGCTCCTCGGGCCCGCTGTGGAGGAACACCGCCTGCGGCGTGCCGATGGTCGTCGTCGGCGTCATGATGGCCCCGTCGAGATAGGCGATGCCGTGCTCGGCGGCCCACCGCCCGGTGTCCCGGGCCCGCTCCGGGGTGTCGGCCGTCAGGTTGACCAGCGCACGGCCCTTCAGCGCGGCCGTGACCGCCTCCTGGCGCAGCACGGCGTCCGAGGCGTCGTAGTTGACCAGGGAGACCAGGGTCAGCGGGCTCGCGGCGACCGCCTCGGCGGCGCTCGCCGCCCCGATGGCGCCGCGCTCGACGAGCTCGCGGTCACGTCCCGGGGTGCGGTTCCACACGGTGGTGCGCACCCCGGCGGCCACGAACGCGCCGGCCAGCGCCCGGCCCATGGGGCCGAGACCGATCACGGTGACGGCGGCCGGCTCCGTGGCGGACTGCGGGGAAGAAGACATGGGTGAACTCCCTTGTAAATGAGATGAGTGAGGTAAGTGGTAAGTGACGTAGGCACGGCAGGGCCGGCGCGGAACGGCATGCCGAAGGAAGGGAAGGACGAGGACGATGGGGCGTGTGCGAGCCAGGGACACGGACGTGTGCGGGGTCACCGCCGCCGTCGCGGTGATCGACGGCAAGTGGAAGACCCTGCTGCTCTGGCTGCTGGAATCAGGCCCGCACCGGCCCGGTGAACTGCGCCGGAAGGTCCCGGAGATCAGCGAGAAGGTGCTGACCCAGGCCCTGCGGGAGATGGAGTCGGACGGTCTGGTGCACCGCGAGGCGTTCGACGTGGTGCCGCCGAAGACCGTCTATTCGCTGACCGACGAGGGCCGCGAGCTCTCCGTCGCGCTGGCTGCGCTGTCGGAGTGGGGCCACCGCCGGCTCGACCGGCTGACCGCGGAGCGTGCCGTCTCCTGAGACACCCGCGCCCGGGGCGCCCATCCGCCTCGATCGCCCACGTCGCTCCGTGGCTTCCGGTGTCCCGTGGCTTGTGCCGGTGTTCCTACGCTCCCGAGGCGTGTGACGCCCCGTCATCCTCCTCCCGGTGTCCGTTCCCTCGGTCACCACAAGGCTCTCCCGTGGCCCGCCGCGCGACAAGTACCCACAAAAAAGTGGGTGTGACGGCGAGCCACGGGAGCGGAGGAACCGGAAGCCGCCTAGGCGGCGTCCTCGGTACGGCGGCCCCGGCGGCGTAGCAGGCGGCGTCGGCGGGGGCGGTCCGGGAGCCAGCCGAAGGCCAGGGAGCTGCCGGCCAGGCCGAGGAGCATGCCGATGAAGAAGCCGCCGAGGTTGGACGTGACCCAGCTCGCGAGCGAGGCGAGCACGCCGATCACCGAATAGAACAGCCGCTGGCGGGGGTTGAACACGATGAGCAGCCCGCAGACCGTCATGATGATCGGCAGCACGTAGCCCGCGAGGCTGTCGGCGCCGGCGGTGAGGATCACCGAGACGCTGGCCCGCTGGGTCACCAGGATCTCCGCGCCGCCGAGTGCGAGGGCGAGGCCCGCCCCGAAGGGCCGCCGGTGCCGCCAGCGCCGGAACGCCCGCCAGGGGTGCCGGCGGCCGTCCGGCCGCGCCGCCCGCCGGGTCTCCGCCCCGGCCCGCGACGCGGCCTCGTCCGTGCCCGACGTCATCCTCAGCAGCCCTTCGAGCTGAAGCCCATGTGGAGATCGGGCAGGGTGAACCGGGTCGCGGTCGTGGCGTAGTTGTTCTGCCGTACGTTCTTGATGCTGACGGTGTCGGCCTGCTGGCCGAACGAGCCGAGCGGGCCCTTGACCGGCGGCTTGTCGAAGGTGCTGGCGTCCCCGCCGATCTCGATGTTCTCGAACTCCGCCAGCTTCGCGGCCATTTCGGTCGAGTCGGTGGTCAGGCCGGAGGCCTTGACCGGGATGCCCTTGTTGCCCGCCGTGATCAGCAGATGGGTGCCGCCGAGCTCCACGCTCTGGCACAGGTTCGTCAGCTTCGCCTCGCGGAACGCGGTCACGATGACCAGGACCTGACCACCCGTGTCGCCCGCGTTCGGGCTGCCCTCCGCCATGTTGTCCAGCGCACCGAACTGCCCGAATCCGCTGCCCTCGAGGGAGTCGGCGGTCACGGTGAACGGCATGCCGGAGATGGCGAACTGGGCGGCGAGCGCACCCTGGGCGGTGAGCACCACCAGGGTCGAGGCGGCGAGGAGGGCGGGGACGCCCATCAGGGCGGCGCGGCGGTAGCGGACGCCGCCGCGTCTTGCGGAATCGGCCGGGTCGGGCGTCGACCCGGGTGCGGTGGTGCCTTCGGGCAGGGCCATGCGTCGCTCCTGACATGACTGGGGTAACGGAGCGCGGCGACGACGTCCTGGCGCGGACGGTTCCCCATCCACCTGGGTCTTCCCGGACTCGTGCGGAGGCGGCGGTGCCGCAGGGAACCGTAACGGACCGTACGCGCGGTAACAGGGCGCGTCAACCGGTCAGTAACAAATAGCGGTTGACGATCCGTCAGGAGTCGAGCGGAGCTCCGGAACGCCGCTTGGCTGTGCCGCCGCCGGCCCCGACGGGAGCCCCGCCACCGTCCTCTCCAGCCTCGCCGTCCTTCCCGGCCGCTCGCTCCGGATCCGTCGGGCAGCCGAAGGGGGACACGACCACGTGCACCAGCACGTCCAGGAGCCCGCGCAGCCCGTCACCTGCATCTGCGGTCTCTGCCGCCCCGGTCGACCTTGCCGTCCCCGTCGTCCCCGTCGTCCCGGTGAAGCGGCCCTCGTCCACCGCCCGGAGCACCGCCGCGTGGACGGCGCCGACCACCGCGTCCACGAGCTCGGCCCGCGCGACCTCCGGGGGGCCGGGTGGTGCGTCCGCGAAGAACCGGCGAAAACTGGCCAGAAGTTCGGAGCGTGCCCGGCGCCCGGCCGGCCCCACCGACTCGATTTCCACCACCATGGTGGCGAAGGCCGGGTTCTGCGCGAGCAGGGTCAGCAGCACCTCGAGCCCCGACCGCACCGCGGCCTGCCAGGCCACCGCGCCGCCCCGCTCCTCGTACGCCCGCTGCATCGCCCGTACCACCGTCTCCGTGCCGCCCCGGAAGGCGGCGAGCACCGCGTCCTCCTTGCCGGAGAACAGCTCGTAGAAGACCGGTCGCGTCACTCCGGCGGCCCGGCAGATGTCGCTGATCCGGGCGCCCGTGTAGCCGTTCGCCGCCACCGTGCGGGCCACCCCGTCGAGCAGCCGGTCACGCTGTCGTGAGGCCACCTGCTCGGGGCTCAGCCGGCGCGGCCCCGGGCGCAGCGAGCGCTCGGGCTCGCGGCCCGTGCGGGCCCCCGGCAGGACCAGATCCTCCTCGGCGCCGCGAACGCTCGTCATCGGCCACATCCTTCTGCGGTTGTTGACGTCACATACTCGACAGGATTACAACCCTCGTGGGTTTTCCTCTCGGTGTTCCGGGCGAGCACCGGCGGAGCCGCACCCCAGTGGGACGGGATGCGCCGCCGCCGCGCACCGCACACCGAGTATTACGCTCCACCCCGTATCGCGACACCGCCGCCGGAGAACCGTGGCGCCGGAACTCCGGCGGCGGTCGTCGCCGTCATGGCGCCGCCGCGTCACCACGCCATCGCCTCACCGTGCCCAGGCACCCGTTTCCCCGCACTCGTACGACGGCCGTCGGGCCCGCGAGCCGTGCCCGCACACCGTGGCCGTACGCCGTGCCCGGACGTGTGCCCGTACGGCGGGTGCGTGACGTGATCCCCGCGTGGCGAGCGCCCCCGCGACCCCTCCGTGCGCCACGTCCCCACGCGTGCACGGTCCCACGCAACGACCCACCCCAGCGACCCACCCAGCGATCCCCCAACGACCCACGCTGACCGCCGAGTTCTTCCACCCCTCCGCCTTCGCGCGAAAGGAACCCCCATGGACAAGCGTGCTCTCTCCGCGGCCTTCGGCGCCGCCGTCGCCGCGGTGCTCGCGGTGACCGCCTCGGCCTCCGCGACCGCCTCCGCCGGCGAGGTCCTGACCACCGGAAGCGCCGGCGGCACCGCCGTCGCCACCGGTGACGTCCTGTCCGCCTCCCTCGCCTCCGGTACGAAGGCGAGGATCGCCACCACCCCGGGCGGCAGCACGGGCATCACCTGCGGCACGTCCGCCTTCACCGCCACCGTGGACGGCAACCCGGCCGCTCCCGGCACCGCGACGGAGACGGTCACGGCGCACACCCTCAGCAACTGCACCACCAACATCGTCGGTGCCACGGGCGTGCAGAGCATCACCGTCAACAACCTGCCGTTCGCCGCCGCCGTCACCTCCGGCGGCTCGCTCACGGTCACCGCGGGCGCCGCGGGACCGATCCAGACGACCCTCAAGATCAGCACGATCCTCGGCACGACGACCTGCGTCTACCGTGCGAGCAGCCTCACGGCGACGCCGTCCAACGCCGACAACTCCCTCACCTTCACCGACCAGCTGTTCAGCAAGTACAGCGGACCCGGCACCTGTCCGGCCAGCGGCTACTTCAGCGCGAAGTACGGGCCGGTGCTCGACACCAGCCAGGCCGGCAGCCCGGTGGTGTTCGTGAACTGAACACGGGCGACACGGGCACCGGCTGCGAACCGAACCCGCCGGCGCCGGTGAACCGACGGGCGCTGAGCGCCGGTCCACGCCGACCGGAGGGCGGCACCGCAGCCTCAGGGCTGCCGGTGCCGCCCCTTCGTCATGCCCCGGCGGCCTGGGGCGCACGCCGGGCGGCCGCCGGCCGCTGGTCGCGCCTCGCGGGGTGCGGGTCAGCGGGACAGGGCCTCGACCGCGGTGGTGGTGAAGGAGTGGTCCTGCTCGGGCGCGCCGCCGCCGACGCCGATGGCGCCGATGAGGCGGCCGTCGCGGTGGATCGGCAGACCGCCCGCGATGAAGAGCAGGGGCCGGTCGAGGGCCGTGGTCAGCGAGTGGAACGGGCCGTCCGGCTTGACGAGGTCCACCAGGTCGGCGGTGGCGGCGTCGAGCTGGAGGGCGGTGTACGCCTTGCGGGTGCTGGTCTCGCCCGCGATCAGGACCGCGCGGTCGTCGCGTCGGAAGGCGAGCAGGTGTCCGCCGGCGTCGAGCACGGTGATGCTGACGGTGGCCCCGGCGGCCTCGGCCGCGCGGCGGGCGGCGGTGATCAGGACCTCGGCGTCGGCGGTGGTCAGCGGGGTGACGGTGGTGGTGCTCATGGCGCTTCTCCTTGAGGGGTGCGGTGGGTGGGGTGCGGTGCGGTGCGGTGGGTCAGTGGTGGACAGGGGTACGGACGGGAGTGGCGCCCGCAGCGCCCGCCTCGGTCACGCCGGCCACGCCGGTCACGCCAGCTACGCCCGCCGCGTCGGCTACCCCGGTCGCCCCGGTCGCCCCGGTCGCCCCCGTCGCCCCGCCAGGCGCGGCCGCCGCGGCCGCGGGGCCCCGGCGCTCCAGCGCCGCGGACCAGAAGGCGAGGCCGAGAGCGGCGGCGGCGAGGGCGGCGCCGACCCAGTTCGGGGACGTGTAGCCGAAGCCGGCGGCGATGACGACGCCGCCGAGCCAGGCGGCGAGCGCGTTGCCGAGGTTGAAGGCGCCGATGTTGACGGCGGAGGCCAGGGTCGGCGCGCCGTGCGCCTGGTCGAGGACGCGCTTCTGCAGCGGGGGCACGGTGGCGAAGCCGAGCGCCCCGACGAGGAGGATGGCGACCGCGGCGAGGATCTTGTCGTGGGCGGCCACGGTGAACAGCGCGAGAACGACCGCGAGCCCGCCCAGCGTGACGTACAGCAGGGGCATCAGCGCACGGTCGGCGTACCGGCCGCCGAGCAGGTTGCCCAGGAACATGCCGACGCCGAAGAGGACCAGCAGCCAGGTGACGGCGCCGTCGGAGTAGCCGGTGACCTCGGTCATCATCGGCGCGATGTAGGTGATCGCGGCGAAGACGCCGCCGAAGCCGAGGACGGTCATCGCCATCGCGAGCAGCACCTGCGGGTTGCGGAAGGCCTTCAGCTCGCCGCGCAGCCGGGTGCCCTCGGGGCGGGGCATCGCGGGCACGAGCCGGGCGATGCCGAGCAGACCGACCACGCCGAGCACGGCGACGATCGCGAAGGTGGAGCGCCATCCGACGGCCTGCCCGATGAAGGTGCCGAGCGGCACGCCCACGATGTTCGCCACGGTCAGGCCGGTGAACATGGTGGCGATGGCGCCGGCCTTCTTGTCCGGGGCGACGAGGTCGGCGGCGACGACGGACCCGATCCCGAAGAACGAGCCGTGGGCGAGCGAGGCGACGACGCGGCCGGTCAGCATCAGGCCGAAGCTCGGCGCGAAGGCGGAGAGCAGGTTGCCGGCCACGAACAGGCCCATGAGCATCATGAGCATCCGCTTGCGGCTCACCTCGTTGCCCAGGACGGTCAGCAGCGGCGCACCCAGGACGACGCCGAGCGCGTACCCGGTGACCAGCAGGCCCGCGGTGGGGATGGTGACGCCGTAGTCGGCGGCGATCTCGGGCAGCAGCCCCATGATCACGAATTCGGTCGTACCGATGCCGAAGGCCCCGACGGCGAGCGCGAGGAGAGCGAGGGGCATGGCTCGCCCCTTTCCGGAATTACTTGAGCGATCCCTTTGCATGCTTCGACAATAGTTGCAGACGCGCCATAAGTGCAAGCGCGGGTATGCGCGGAGTGGGAGTGTGCGGGCGTGGCGACATCGCGGCCGGCTCCGGCGGGAGGTCACTCACATCCGTCGCGCAGGCGAGCGGCGAGAACGGCGACGTCGTCCTCGTACGCGCCGTTCGCCAGGTGGGCCAGAAGCGTGTCGAGCATGTCGTCGAGAGGGCGGTCCGCCGGCAGGCGCACCGTCTCGAGCGCCTGCACCGAGGTGTCGATGTCCGCGCCGCGTCTTTCCACCAGCCCGTCGGTGTAGAGCAGCAGCGTGGTGCCGCGGTCCAGGCGGAGGGTGAGCGCTTCGTGGCTGCCGAGTCCGGTGCCGATGGGCGGGCCGGCCGGGAGCCAGAGGACGTCGACGCTGCCGTCCGGTCGCGCGGCGGCGGGCGGCAGATGTCCTGCGCTGGCCGTCGTACAGGTGCCGGCAGCGGGATCCACGAGCGCGAGCAGGCATGTGGCGAGGCGGTCGAGGCCGAGGTGCGCGACCTGGCGGTCGAACTCGTCGAGGATCTTGTCGACGGCCGCGCCGGAAGCGGCGATCGTGCGCAGCAGAGAGCGGTACTGGCTCATCGCGACAGCGGCCTGGAACCCGTGGCCCATCACGTCGCCCATGACCAGCAGGGTGCGGGAGTCCGGCAGGGGAATCGAGTCGTACCAGTCCCCACCGACGAGGACACTGCGGCCGGAGGGGAGGTAGCGGGCGGCCACCTCCACAGCGGGGTGGGGCGCGCGGGGTTCGGACAGCAGGGCCCGCTGGAGTTCCAGCGCCATGGTGTGTTCGTAGCTGTAGCGGCGAGCGCTGTCGATCGAGACGGCAGCCCGTCCGGCCAGCGCCTGGAGCGTCACGAGGTCGTTGTCGTCGAAGGGCTGCGATGCGCCGGCCCGGCCCAGAAGGACGACGCCGACCGGGCGGCCCGCTGTGAGCAGTGGGGTGATGAGAAGCGAGTGGACGCCGGCCGCGCGAAAGATCCTGGCCCGTTCGGGGTCCACCGTCACCTTCTGGAACAGCTCGTCCGAGGCCAGGTTGCCCAGCCACGGCCGCCCGAAGTCCAGGCAATGCCGTGTGGCGACGCCGCGGGGAACGTCGATGTACGGCCCGGGTCCGCCCAGCTGGTGCAGGACCCATTCCCACCCGGGGGGTGCCGAGCCCCTCACCTTGCGCAGCCGCAGGAAACCGGGCGGAGGCGGGGGAGCGCCGGTGAATTCCTCCTCGACGATGCCCACCGCGGCCAGGTCGGCCAGCGAGGGGGCCAGGAAGTCGACCAGCTCCTGGCACGTGGTGTCGATGTCGAGCGTGGTGCCGACGCGTGCGGCCGCGGCATCCAGCAGGGCGAGCCTCCGATGGGCGGTCTCCAGGTCGTCCAGATAGCGCCGCAGACTGCTGATCTCCACGCCGATTCCGCACAGACACACGCCCCCTTCCGGCAGTTCCATCCGGTGATAGACCGCTCGCCAGAGCCGCTGCCCCAACGGCGAGGCGACCTCTGTCGTGCCCGAGATGGTGGCCTCCCGGGGCTGCCCGTCGGCGAGTACCTCGAACAGGACGTCGTCCGGGCTGTGGAGATCCGGCAGCACCTCCCCGAGCGTGCGTCCCAGGAATGCGGTGGCGGGCACGCCGCTGGCCCGGACCCACGCCGGGTTGACGTAGAGATGGCGCAGCTGCGCGTCGAGAACGACGATGGGAGCCATCGTTCCTTCGACAAGCTGACGCGCCGCAAGGCCCGCACCTTCCGGAAGAAGCCACTGCGGCATGGAGCCCTCACCGTTCACAGGTTCCCTCTCGTTGTCGTCACCGAAGCCGATGCCTACCCCGTCGACGAAGCGACTTCTCGGGGTGAGATGCGTGTGGAGCCGTCACGACGCCGCCGGCGCCGACCCCCTTCTCCTCCACGGTCTCCGGGTTTCTCCGTAAGGGGCGAGCCCCGACGGCGGGGACACCGGCCGGCGCTGCGCATAGGACTCCCGGAGTGAGGGAACCCATGCGTCGAGGAAAGGGGGCTGTTGTGACGGGTGAGGACTCGGTCGGATCGCGGTGCGCGGAGGGAGACGCGCGTCGCCGGGCACCGGGACCCGCTCGGCCCGTGCAGGTCCCTGCCGGCGCGGCCCCGGTGGCGTGGAGGGAGACGGAGGGCGCCCACCGCGTGGTGCATCGATACGGTGTTCTGGGCGCGCTGTTGAGGGCGGGTGTCGATGCGGACCGGATACAGGTGTTCCATGACCCGGAGGGCGACGGCGCGTACTGGGTGGTGGACCTGGACGGCGCACGGACGGCCGTGCTGACCGACGACACGGAAGACCATGTGGTGCACATGGAAGGACCGTGGCCGTTCAAGGCCGTGTTCCTCGGCGCGGACGGCGGCGCCCGGACGAAGGTCGATCACTCGATCGAGGACCTCACGGCCGACCTCGTGACGTGGTGTACCGAAGCGGTGGGGCTCCCGGACGACACCCGCTGACGATCGGGCCGGACATTCACCTGGAGCGCCGGCCGCCCCGACTCCTTGACGGCAACGGCGGTCGCCGGCGGTGTACCGCAAGCTCAGCACTTCGGCTCCGCGGTGCAGCACGACCGTGTCCGCCTTGTCCGTGGCCGATACTGTCCGCATGGGGGATCACGACACCGTCCACACACGTCTCCGCACGGCCCTGAACGCCGACGATCCGTGGATCGCGCTGTACGCGCTGAACGCCGACCGGCCCGGCTGTCTCGCCGGGCCCGTCGAAGAGCTGTACCGATCGGACGCGGACCGGGCGGCCTTCGGTCCGTACCTCACCGGGCTCCTCGGGATCATCGGCGAGCCCGGCGACGCGGTACTGCTGCGGTTGCTCGCCGAGCCCGCGTTCGCTGCTGATGACCGCCGGGACCTGTTGAGGACCGCCGTGGCGCGCGGGCTGCGCCTGCCCGCCGACGTGCTGCGCGCGTACGCGAGGGAGGTGCCGGGGTCCGGCGCGGGCGGGCATCGCGCCGGCGGGCCGCTCGCCCCCGAACTCGTCGACGCCATGGGGCTGTCCGGCGACCCGTCGTTCGCGCCGTGCCTCGGCGCTCTCCTCGACGACCCCGCCGCCCCGCGCGCCAGAGCCGCGCTCGCGCTGGGCCGCCTCGGGGCCCGCGAGTGGACGGAACAGATCGCCGGGCGGCTGTCCGAGGTGACCGGGCTCGACCACACCGCGTTCGTCGTCGCCCTGGAGCTGATGGGCGACCCCGCCGCCGTACCGCACTTGCTGCGATGGCTGGCCGAGAGCGGTGAGGAGCGGGTGCACGACGTCCACCACGCCCTTGTGCGGCTCACTGGACGTGACCCGCTCCTGCCCGAGGGGCCGGGCAGGGCGGCCTACGCGGCGGCCGTGCGCGCCGCCTGGGCCGACGGCCGCACCGAGCGCGCTCCCGCGGTGGTGCGGGACCTGGTCATCGAGTCCGGTGCGCGGGCCCGGTTCTCCGTCGACGGGGGTGCGGGCCGGATCAGGATCGCCTTCGACCCGCCGTCGCCCGGCTCGTCCTGGCCGCGCTGGGACCGGTCCCTCACGTTCGACGGGAAGCCGCTGTACCGGGTCGGCTCGGTCTGCGACACCTGCGAGCTGAGCCTGAGGCTGCTGGACTGGCCGGAAGGCGAGGCGTCCCGGATCGCGGCCCGCATGCGCGGGCGGCTGGCCGGCCTGGACCGGCTCGACGCCGCGCTGCTCGCCGAATGGAGCCCCGTGCTCGGCGAGCTGGAGACGGGCCATTACCGCGCCCTGCTGCTCGATCTTCCACTCGGGCAGGTGGCCGAGCCGGCCCGGTCGTGGTGGAACCGCCGGGTGGCAGCCCGGGCGCGGGAGGACGGCGACGACCACGACTCCGCCTACGACTCCGACTCCGCCTACGACTCCGACTACGGCTCCGAATACGGCCGTCAGGAGGACCACTGGCCCGGCGTCGCCCACTACCAGCTCACCACGCCCGTTCCGGGCAGCCGGGTGCCGTTCACGTACGGCGCCGTCCTGCCCTCGCAGCCGCCGGAGGCGCTCGACCCCCTGACGGTCGCCCGGCACGCCGGCGCGATCGCGGCGGGGGAGCGGCCCGCCGCCGTGCTCCTCGGCTGGATCGACGAGCGTTACGTGCAGGCCCAGTACGAGGAGCGGTGGCTGGTCGGCGTGGTGCTGGACGGCCACCACCGGCTCGCCGCGTACGCGGCCGCCGGCGTCCCGGCCCGGGTGGTCCTGATCGCCCGCGCGGGCGAGGGCGGGATCGCGGACGGCGACCTCGAGGGACTGGCGGAATTGGCCGCCGCATACGGCTGCTGACCGTGGCGGCTGCCGGGCCGAGGGCTTCGAGTCGAGCCCTCGTTCACGGTCCGGGGAGGCGAGGACGATCGCGTTGCCCCTGCGGCCCGCGGGCCGGCCCCAGGGGGCCTGTGCGCCCCGCCTCCACGGCAATCACCCGAGCGGCAGAGGTCGTGAGGCCGTGTCAGGCGACGGCGGTGCCCTCCAGCTCGACCAGCCGGCCGGGGATCGCCGGCCGTGTCACCCCGAGCATCGTGGTGGTCGGAGCCACCCCGGCGGCGCCCAACCGCGACGCCAGCACGCCGTCTGCGCACTGCCCTTCATCACCGCGCCGCCGCGATGGCCGCTCGTTACGAGGCCCCCTCGCATGACCGAAGCCGGACCACCCGCGCCCGGCGGTCCACGTCGCCGGACTCCACGGCGGGCGCGCAGCCCGGGGAAGGTGTTCGGTCCGGGCCGGGCACACAGGTAGGGTGACGGCCGGTTCTTGACGTGTTGTTGTCGCCTTTCTGACGGGTTGCCGACGCATCGCGGCGAGCCACCAGGAAGGAGCCCCGGAACCTTGGCCACCGCGGCGCGACAGCGCGCACGCTCGTTCTTCTCCGCGCACCCGGCCCGGACGGTCGTGCTGTCCTTCGCGAGTGCCGTCGTGATCGGCACCGCGCTGCTGATGCTGCCGGCCGCCGCCGAGGACGGCCGGGGGACCAGCCTGCTGACCGCGCTGTTCACCTCCACCTCCGCCGTCTGCGTGACGGGACTCGCCGTCGTGGACACCGGAACGCACTGGAGCGGCTTCGGCGAGGGCGTCATCCTCGCGCTGATCCAGATCGGCGGCTTCGGCATCATGACCCTGGCCTCCATGCTCGCCCTGCTGGTCTCGGGCCGCCTGCGGCTGCGCATGCAGCTCACGGTGCAGGCCGAGACGAAGAGCCTCGGCATCGGAGACGTACGCCGGGTCCTCCTCGGAGTCGCCGGCACGACGCTCATGGTGGAGCTGGCTGTCGGCGCGTTCCTCGCCCTGCGCATCCGCTTCGGATACGGCGAAGGGCTCGGGGAATCGGTCTACCTCGGCTACTTCCACGCGGTGTCCGCCTTCAACAACGCGGGCTTCGGCCTGCACGCGGACAACCTCACGCGCTACGCCCAGGACCCCTGGATCACCCTGCCGATCGCCCTCGCCGTCATCCTCGGCGGCATCGGCTTCCCCGTCCTCCTGGAGATGCTGCGCCACCGCCACCGGGCCCGTACGACCGGCCGGAAGAACTGGACCCTGCACACCAGGCTCACCGTCATCACCACGGTGGCCCTCCTCGTGACCGGCACGCTGCTCACGGGCCTCCTGGAGTGGACCAACCCCGCCACGCTCGGCGCGCACGACGTCTGGGGCAAGCTCCTCAACAGCTTCTTCCACTCGGCGATGAGCCGGACCGCCGGCTTCAACTCGCTCGACATCGGCGCCCTGCACCCCTCCACCCTGCTGATGACCTGCATGCTGATGTTCATCGGCGGCGGCAGCGCGGGCACTGCCGGCGGCATCAAGGTGACCACCTTCGCCGTCCTCGCCGCCGCGATCCTCGCCGAAGTGCGCGGTGAGACCCACTCCGTCGTCCTCGGCCGCCGCCTCGCGCCCCACGTGCTGCGCCAGGCGCTGACCGTGGCCCTGATGGGCGTCGGGGTGGTCATGGCGGCGACCCTGACGCTGCTCTCGGTCAGCGAGGCGCCGTTCGAAGCGGTGCTCTTCGAGGTCGTCTCGGCCTTCGCGACGGTCGGTCTCTCCACGGGCATCACCGCCGACCTGCCCGGCATCGGCCAGCTCGTCCTCATCGCCCTGATGTTCATCGGCCGCATCGGCCCCATCACCCTGGTCTCCGCGCTCGCCCTGCGCGAACGCACGCGACGGTACGAACTGCCCGAGGAGCGACCTGTCATTGGCTGACTTCCTGCACAACCTGCGCGAGCGCCGCCAGCGGCGGCTCGCCCACCAGCACAAGGCGCCCGCCGACCAGCGGGTCGCCGTCATCGGCCTGGGCCGCTTCGGCTACTCCCTCGCCAACGAGCTGATGCGCCGCGGCTGGGACGTGCTCGGCATCGACGCCGACGCCCGGCTCGTCCAGAAGTACAGCGACACCCTCACCCACACCGCCGTCGCCGACTCCACCGACCCGGAGGTGCTGCGCCAGCTCGGCGTGCACGAGTTCACCAGCGCCGTCGTCGGCATCGGCAGCTCCATCGAGGCGAGCATCCTCATCAGCTCCAACCTCCTCGACGCCGGAGTCCCCAACATCTGGGCCAAGGCGGTCAGCCGCCAGCACGGCCAGATCCTGGAACGCCTCGGCGTCCACCACGTGGTCCTGCCCGAGCACGAGATGGGCGAGCGCGTCGCCCACCTCGTCACCGGCCGCATGCTCGACTTCATCGAGTTCGACGACGATTACGCCCTCGTCAAGACCGTCGCCCCCGTGAGCGCCACCGGCCGGCCGCTCGGCGAGTCGCAGGTGCGCAGCAGGTACGGCGTCACCGTCGTCGGCATCAAGCGGTCCGGTGAGGACTTCACCTACGCGACCGCCGAGACGGTCGTCGAGAAGGGCGACATCATCGTCGTCACCGGAAAGACCCAGGCGGTCGAGGTCTTCACCGAGCTGCCCTGAGCACGGCAGTGATCACCATACGAGGCGGGGAAATGCAGCACGGATACGTGGAGGAGTACGAGGGACTGCTCACCGACGTCGCGGCGAGCGGGAGGCGACTGAGCCGGGACGAGGTGGAGCGGCGCCGGGAGTCGGGGGAGAGGGCCGCCCGCGAGGGGCTCGCGCTGCGCGAGTCAATCGGCCATCACCTGGCCGCGGTCCGCGCCGCCTGGCCGGAGCAGCCCCTGTCGCGTCGGACGACGCTGGACCTGCTGACCGCCGTCGAGCAGTCCGTCGACGCCTTCTGCGGAGGCTTCGAGCGGGCCCAGCGGCTGGCGGTGCGCCAGGAGGAGGCGGAACGACGGGAGTTCGTCGACGACCTGCTCTACGGCCGCAGCGACATCGGGCGCATAGCCGAGCGCGCCGAACGCTTCGGCCTGCGCCTGTCGCAGGCGCACGCGGTCGCCGTGGCGCGCGGTCCGCAGGCGTACAGCGAGGCCGACCCGGTGCCGCAGCGGGTGGAGCGGGCACTGATCGGGAGGTTCGGCGACCGGCACATCCTGCTCACCACCAAGGGCGGCCGCATCGTGTGCGTCGCCCCCGGAGACCAGGCCGACGTCCTGACGTACTTCGCCAAGCAGGCCTTCGCCGCCACGGGCGGCGGCCAGGTGGCCGTCGGGCGGCCCCAGCCCGGGCCCCGGGGCGTCGTCCACTCCTACGAGGAAGCGCTCGGCGCCCTCGACCTCGCCGACCGCCTCGACCTCGACGCGCCCGTCCTGCACGCCGCCGACCTCCTCGTCTACCCGGTCCTCACCCGCGACCGGCAGGCCATGGAAGACCTCGTCCACAGCGTCCTCGGCCCGCTCCGTTCGGCACGCGGCGGCGCGGAAACGCTCCTCGACACGCTGACCGCGTTCTTCGACGCCGGCTGCGTCACCACCCAGGCGGCCCGTCACCTCAACCTGTCCGTGCGGGCCGTCACGTACCGCCTCGACCGGATCCACCGGCTTACCGGCACCGACCCGTCCGACCCGGCGAGCCGCTACACCCTCCAGACCGCCGTGATCGGGGCCCGTCTCCTCGGCTGGCCCGGCAAGGGCGCCTGAACCGCCCGCCCCCGAGGGCTCCGGGGCGTCGCACAATGCACCGGGGACCGGGCGCGATCATGCCGGAGCCCGGCAACCTCCGCCGCGCCGGACTGCCGTCAGCAAGTCGTCAGGAAGCCGTATGGAGCCGATAAAGTTGCCCGCGGTGTGCCGGGAAGTCTGGTCGGCGAGCAAGGGAGGACTCTCTTCGCGGATCGGAGCCTGGCGACCATGACGTTCATCGCAGTTCGGCGCGCGGTCGCGCCGTGCTCTCCGCGGCGTGACCGCCGGGCCGGCCCGGGCGGCTCGCCCACGCCGGCGCGACCTCACCGGCGGTCCGCGGTCCGGACGTCGGGGGGGGCGATCCGAGCCGGCCACAGGCCCCCCGGCCGACTCAGTGGAACCCGTTCCTCCGGCACCCAGCCCTCCGGCACCACACCCCACAGGAGCAGCACCATGTCCGCCCGTGATCTCGCCGAGCCCTATCCGCACGTCACCACCGACGACAGTGCAGTGGACGCGGTCCGGCTGCTGGCCGAGCACAATCTCGCCGCGCTGCTGGTCCTGGACGCCGACGGCGCTCCGTACGCCGCCGTGCCCGGCTCCCAGCTTGTCCGCCAACTGGTCCCCGAATACGTGATGGAGGACCCGCTGCTCGCCCCGGTCATCGACGACCGGCACGCCGAAGCGGTCGTCGGGGAACTCGAGGGGCAGACGGTCTCCCAGTGGCTGCCCGCCCGCTCCTTCAAGCCGCCGTACGTCGGCCCGGACGCGGGCACGATGGAGATCGCGGCCGCCATGGCACGCACCCACGTCCCCCTGGTGGCGGTGGTCGAGCGGGACGGCAGCGCGACCCGGCTCCTCGGCGTCGTCTCGGCGGCAGGGCTGATGCGGCACCTGCTCGCGGCCGGGGGCCGGGCATGAGCGACTGGCAGAGCTGGGCCGCGGTCGCCGTCTTCGCCGGCGTCTACGTCCTGATCATCACCGAGTGGGTCCACCGCGTCGCGGCGGCCCTCGGCGGCGCGGGCCTGATGCTCGCCCTCCGCGCCACCGACGACGCCTCCGCCTTCCACTCCGACGAGACCGGCATCGACTGGAACGTCATCTTCCTGCTCATGGGCATGATGATGATCGTCGGCGTGCTCAGGCGGACCGGACTCTTCGAGTACCTCGCCATCTGGTCGGTGAAGAGGGCCAGGGCCAGACCGTTCCGGGTGATGGCCATGCTGGTCGTCATCACCGCCCTCGCGTCCGCGCTGCTCGACAACGTCACCACCGTGCTGCTGGTGGCCCCGGTCACGCTCCTGGTGTGCGACCGGCTGAAGCTGCCGGCCATGCCGTTCCTGCTCGCCGAGGTCTTCGCGTCCAACGTCGGCGGAACCGCCACGCTCGTCGGCGACCCGCCCAACATCATCATCGCCAGCCGGGCCGGCCTGACCTTCAACGACTTCCTGGTCCACCTCGCCCCGCTGTGCGCGGTGCTGATAGTCGTCCTGGTGCTGCTGTGCCGGGTGATGTTCGCGAAGTACTTCGTCTACGACGAGAGGCGCGCGGCCGAGGTGATGGAGCTGCGCGAGCGCGAGGCGATCACCGAACCCCGTCTCCTGGTGCTGGGCCTGAGTGTCCTCGCCCTCGTCGTCGCCGGGTTCGTCCTGCACCCCGTGCTCCACTACGAGCCCAGCGTGGTCGCCCTGCTCGGCGCCGGTCTGCTCGTCGCCGTCTCCAAGGTGGAGACCGGCGAGGTCCTCGGCGAGGTGGAGTGGCCCACCCTGGCCTTCTTCGCCGGCCTGTTCGTCATGGTCGGCGCGCTGATCGAGACGGGCGTCATCGGGGAGCTGGCCGGTTTCCTCGCGGACGCGATCGGCGGCGCGGAACTCGGCGGATCCATGCTGCTGCTCGGCGGCTCGGCCGTCCTGTCCGGCATCGTCGACAACATCCCGTACGTCGCCACGATGGCGCCGATCACCGGCGAACTGGTCACCGACATGGGCGGCGACCCCGACCACGTGATGTGGTGGGCCCTGGCGCTCGGCGCCGACCTCGGCGGCAACGCCACCGCCATCGGCGCCTCCGCCAACGTCGTCGTCCTCGGCATCGCCGAACGCAACCGCCAGCCCATCTCCTTCTGGCAGTTCACCAGGTACGGCCTGGTCGTCACCGCCGCCACGGTCGCCGTGTCCGCCCTCTACCTGTGGCTGCGCTACTTCGCCCTGGCCTGACACCGACGGAGGCCCGCCGTCACTCTGCCGCGGGCACCGTGGACCCGTCAGTCCGTGACGCGGACCGCGCGGGCCGGGCGGATGGCGGCGGCGCGGTGGGCCGGGCCGACGGTGGCGAGGAGCGAGGCGGCGAAGGTCGCCGCGGCCAGGCCCACGATGCTCGTCCACTCGACGGGGAACCCGCCTTCGAGCCCCTGGAAGGCGGCACTGTTGCGGTACATGAGCCACGTGGTGAGGACGCCGAGCAGGGAGCCGAGGACGATGCCCTCCGAGGCGACGAAGGCGCTCTCCCAGAGGAAGGAGCGGCGCACCGTGTGCGCCCGGAAGCCGAGGGCCCGCAGGATGCCGATGGTGCGGCGGCGTTCGCGTACGGCGCGGACCATGACCACGCCGAGGCCGGTGATGCCCACGCCGAGGCCCAGCGCGAGGAAGCCCTGCATGAGGCGGAAGAAGGCGGTGCTGGAGTCGAACTGCCGGCGGATCTCGGAGGCGATGGGCGTGGCGACCAGGCTGGACGACAGCTGCTCGCCCTGCAGCTGGGCCGCCAGCGCGTCGGCGGAGGTCCCGGGGCTCGTGGCGACGAGGGCGGACGCGTTCCGCGCCTGGTCGCCGAACAGTCCGCGGATGCCCCGTTCTCCCATGACCACGGGATAGGTGGTCGAACTGGCCCCGGTGCCCGGATAGAAGACCATCCCGTTGCTGAGCACGCCGGCGATGACCTTCTCCTCGGCGCGGCCGGTCCGCGGGTCGGTGACGGTGAGGGTGTCGCCGGGGTCGTAGTAGTCGCCGGCCGGGCCACCGGTGCTGCCGAAGAAGCCGTCCAGGACGACGTACCGGGGGTCGGCGGCCAGGGCGTGCCAGACCGCCGGGTCGTCCGCGAGTCCGGGCAGCCGCTCGCGGAAGGTGATGCCGGTGATCGCTCCGTCCGGCACCCCCACGGCGGCGACGTCCAGCGGCTGGGCGCTGCGGCGGCCCGGGTCGGTGGCCCGGCCGCCGGCGTTCAGCAGCGGCGTGACGGCGGAGATCCCGGCGGCCGAAGGGCCGCCGCGCAGGTCGGCGACGAGCCGGTCGCCCGCGACCTGGGGGTTGTAGTCGAGCCGCAGGGAGTAGCCGGCCGTGGCGTCGGCGACGACGCCGTCGACGCCTGCGCGGAGGATGCCGGAGATCTCCGTCAGCAGGACGAGCACGAACACGATCAGCGTGTACATCACGAGCGTCGCGCCCGTGCGGAACCGCTTCGCCAGCGGGTACGCGACGGCGAGCCGTGCCGCGAGACCCGACTCCGACGGACGGTCCAGCAGCCGCCGCACGGGCCGCAGCAGCGTCTTCTGGTTGTCGCTGACGAGGACCACCGCGGAGAAGGCCGCGAGGGCGCCCTGGATGACGTACACGGACATGGACGGTGTGTCGAAGATCCGTGGGCGAAGGACGGGCGCCAGGAGGGTCCACGCCAGCACGGCGCCCGCCACGAGCGAGGTGGCGGCGTGCCGGGACATCACGCGCGTCAGCGCGGGGACGGCGAAGGCGATCGCGAGCGTCGGCATGAGGTAGGTGCCCTCGGCCTGGCTGCGGGCCACCGCGGGGACGGCGGCGAGCGCGAAGAGGACCGACAGGGCACCGCACACGACCAGCAGCCTGCGGCGCGGCCGGCGGCCGGGCTCCGACGGCAGGTCGCGGATGGCAGCGATGATGTTGAACCTGCTGATGCGCACGCTGGTGGCGACGATCGCGGCGAACGCGATGAGCAGGCCCATGGCCACCCCGTTGAGGACGCTCGTCGGGGTGACGGCGAACGCGATCCGCAGGCTGCTGCCGCCGACCGACCAGCCCTCGAAGATCTCCGCGGCCACCACGGCCACGCCCCAGCCGACGGCCACCCCGATGGCCACGCCCGGCAGGGCGGACAGCAGCGCGTACGCCGCCCCTTCCAGGGTGAACGAACCGACCAGCCGCGAGCGCTTCATGCCGATCGCCCGCACCATGCCCATCTGCGCCTTCCGCTCCTCACCGAGCATGACGAAGATGTTCACCAGGAGCAGGGCGCCCGCGATGATGCTGAAGCTGCCGATCATCAGGAACAGCGCGCCGAGCGAGTCCCCGGCCCGCTGGGCGTCCCGCAGCACCGTGTGCTTCGGGGTGTCGACGGCCACCTGGCCGGCGAGCGGACCGAGGGCCTCGCGGATGTCCTCGGTCACGCGCGGGGTCAGGGCGTCGCCGCCTTCGACGCCGCCGCGGTTGGACACGAAGGTGACCGACAGCGGCTGCGCCCCGGCGGCCCGGGCCGCGGCGTCCAGGGTGCCCGGCGCCAGGAAGACGTCACGGTTCAGCCTGCCGCCGAGGCCCACACCCGCCAGGCCCCGCTCCGGCACCACACGGTCCACCCGGAACGTGTGCGGGGACCCGAACAGGTAGAGCGTGACCGACTCCCCGGAACCGACCCGCAGGGACTGCGCCAGCGGCTCGTTGAGCACGACCTCGCCGGGCCCCGGGGCCGGTCCGGCGAGACCGGAGGCCCCGTTCGGGGCGCCGAAGCGGGAGGCGTCGTCGAAGTCCATCTGCCAGGCGAGGACGCGCGGTTCGGCGACCGGACGGCCGTCGCCACGGCTGACGGCCGACGCCTGCGCGGCCCGGGCGTCGAGTACGCCGTCGACGTCGGGGTCGTCCGTCAGGGAGGCGAGCCGTTCGGCGACGGCGCGTCCGGCCGGGCCGGGCGGCGCGACGACCCGCTCGTCCACCGGCCCCAGAGTGCGGTACGCCTCCTGCCGCACCGAGAAGTCGAGCGTGTCACCGACCACCAGGGCGCCGATGATGATGGCCGTGCCGAGGACGGCTCCGCCGGTCACCAGGGCGGCCTCGGTGCGCCTCCGGGCGAGCTGCCGGAAGGCCAGACGGCGAGAGACCGGCTGCCGGACCGCCACCCAGGCGAGCCCCACGAGGACGAGCGCCAGTGCGACGAGCAGCGGGACCAGGAGGTTCGGGTACATCGTCAGCCCCGGGAGACGTCGGTGACCGGATCCGGGCCAGGGACGACCTGCCGGAGGTCGTCGACCAGCCGCCCGTCGCGCATGCTGATCAGCCGCGGGACGCGGGCCCCGATGGCACTGTCATGGGTGACCAGGACGATCGTCTGGCCCTCGTCCCGGTTGAGGTCGCACAGCAGGTCCATGACCTGGTCGGCCATCGCGCTGTCGAGGTTGCCGGTCGGCTCGTCCGCCCACACGATGGCCGGCCGCCCGGCGAGGGCCCGCGCGATCGTCACCCGCTGCTGCTCACCGCCGGACAGTTCGCTGGGCCGGTGCTCCACGCGGTGGCCGAGGCCGACGCGGTCGAGCATGGCCAGGGCCCTGCTCCGCGCCTCGCGCGGCCGGGTCCCCACGAGCAGCAGGGGGAGTTCGACGTTCTCCGCCGCCGAGAAGACGGGGATGAGGTTGAACGACTGGAAGACGAAGCCCATCGTGCGGGCCCGGTGCTCCGTGCGCTCGGCGTCCGACATCGCGAACAGGTCGCGGCCGTCGATCTCCACCCGGCCGCCGTCGATGTCGTCGAGCCCGGACAGGCAGTTCAGCAGGGTCGTCTTGCCGGAACCCGACGGGCCCATGACCCCCACCAGCTCTCCGTGGCGCACGGCGAGATCCAGGTCGTCCAGGGCGGTGACCGCCACCGAGCCCGTCCGGTAGGTCTTGCGGACTCCCGTGGCGACCAGGAGGGGCAGGTCGCTGTTCATGCCTTCCATCCGAATCCCCGGAGGCGACGGGCGGCTACGGCCGTCCAGTCCCGGGCAAGGGTCCGAACGGCCCAATCCGGCTCCGCGGGAACCCCACGCGTCCCCCAGGATCCGGCGGCCCGACGACCGCGTGACGGCCGCCCGGTCCGCGCGACGAACCGGACGCACGCGCCCATACTGAGGAGGACGGCAGCGGTCCCGGGTTGCGTACGGACGGGAATCGCGGTGGCGATGCAGCAGGTGCCCTTCGACGAAGTGACCACCAGTGCGGCGAGGGACGCCGGCGGGTGGCTGGGGGCCCTGCCGGTGGCCGTGGTCGCCACCAGCGCGGACGGGGCGATCGTCCGCTGGGACCACGCGGCGGAGGACCTGCTCGGCTACACCCCGCACGAGGTGCTCGGCCTGCACATCGCCGACCTGCTCCATCCGGGTGCGGACCGGAGCCTCGGCCGGTCGCTGTGGGAGGGCGCGGCCACCGGACGCGGCGTGATGGGCATGGTGACCGCGTGGCACAAGGACGGACGCCCGCTGGACCTGGAGATCTGGGCGTGTCCGGTCCCGGCCCGGCACCGGGGCGGCACGACGGTGCTCGTCTTCGCGGCGCAAGCGGAGGCCGCGCGGCGGATCCGCGGCTCGTCGGCGGTGTGGGACGGGCTGTTCGCCCGCTCCCCGGTCGGCATCGCCATCCTCGACACCCAGCTGCGGTTCCTCCGCGTCAACCCGGCACTGGAGGCCATGAACGGTCTTCCCCAGGCCGCCCACATCGGGCGCCGGCTCGTCGAGATCCTGCCCGACGTCAACGCCGCCGACATGGAGCGCGCGATGCGCCGGGCCCTCGACGAGGGAAGGCCCGTCCTGGACTCGCGCCGTACGGGCCGCACCCCGGCCGACCCGGACCGCGACCACGTGTGGTCCGGGTCGTACGTCCGGCTGCAGGACACCGACGGACGCCCCATCGGGGTGGCCGCCACCCTGATCGACATCACCGCCAAGGAACAGGCGCAGCTCGAGGCCGAGGCGGGCCGGCGCCACCTCGCCCTCGTCAACGAGGCCACGCTCAAGATCGGCACCAGTCTGGACCTGGAACGCACCGCACAGGAACTCGCCGACGTGTCCGTCCCCGACCTGGCGGACGCCGTCACCGTCGACGTCCTCGACAGCCTCGCCGCCGGCGGCGAGCTCGGCACCGGCCTGGTCGGCGGCGCCGTACTGCGCCGACTGGCCAAGGCGCCGCTCGCCGGATCCCCCGTCACGAACGTCCTCGCCCCGCTCGGACGCACGCTCGCCTTCCCGGCCAGCGCGCCCTACGCCCGGGCGCTCGGCGCCCACCGCCCGTACGTGATCGCCCGGTTCGACGAGCAGGCCATCGCCCCGGCGGCCGCTCACTCCTCCGCGCCCGCGGAGCTGCTCCGGCGGGGAGTGCACTCGTTCATGATGGTCCCGCTGCTGGCCCGAGGCGTGGTGCTCGGCCTCGCCACCTTCTACCGCACCCGCCCCGTCGGCCCCTTCACCGACAGCGAGGTCGCCCTCGCCGGCGACCTGGCGGCCCGCGCCGCCGTCTGCGTGGACAACGCACGCCTCTACCGCCGGGAACACGACACCGCCGCCGTGCTGCAGCGCAGCATGCTGCCGCAGCACATCACCCCGCCCCCGGGGATCGAGGTCGCCCACCGCTACCTGCCCGCCAGCGACGTCAACGAGGTCGGTGGCGACTGGTACGACGTCATCGCCCTGGACGACGGCAGGGCCGTGCTCGTCATCGGCGACGTGATGGGGCACGGCATCGCGGCCGCCGCGGTGATGGGGCGGCTCTCCGCGAGCGTCCGGGCCCTCGCCCGGCTCGACCTGTCATCCGAGGACCTGCTGTCCCAGCTGGAGGCCGCCCTGCACGACCTCGCCGAACCCATGCTCGCGACCTTCCTGTCCATCGTGGTCGACCCGGCCACCGGCCGCTGCAGCATCACCCGTGCGGGCCACCCGCCCCCCGCGGCCGTCGCCCCCGACGGCACGGCCCGCCTCCTGGACGTGCCGCCGGGACTGCCGCTCGGCGTCGGCGGCGTCCGCTTCACCACCACCGACATCACCCTGCCTCCCGGCAGCCTCCTCGTCCTGTACACCGACGGCCTCGTCGAGGCCCGCAGCAGCGACATCGACGCGCGCCTCGGCGAACTGACCGACCTGCTCGCCGAGCCCGGCCCGTCCCTGCCCGCCCTCTGCGACCGGCTGCTCACCCACCTCGTCCCGGCCTCCGCCGACGACGACATCGCCCTCCTCGTCGCCCGCATCACCGGCACCGCCTGAGCACCGGGTTCCGCCGCGCCGCCGGGGAGGTCAGTCGTGAGGGACGACGGCGACCGGCGCCCGGCTGTGGTGCAGCACCGAGTGCGTGACGCTCCCGATGTGCGCGCCCAGCGTGGACCCGCGGGTGCGCCTGCCGACCACCACGAGGCCCGCGTCGTCAGAGGCCTCCACCAGCTCCACCCCGGCCGATCCGACCACCACGCGCGCGGCCGCGGGCACGTCGGGGTGCTTCTCCCGCCAGGGTTCGAGGATCTCGTCGAGCGAACGCTCGATCCCAGGGGCCACGGCGGGCCGGACGTCCGGGACCATGGCGGGCCCGAGGGCGCCGTAGAGCGGGAGCTGCTGGGCGTACACGGCGTTCACGCCGGTGCTCCGCCGGGCCGCCTCCTCGAACGCGAACTCCAGGACGGCGTCCGCGGGCTCCTCCGCGTCGACCCCCACCGTGACCCGTCCGCGCGGGAAGGCGGTGCCGAGGGTGCGTACGAGCACGACGGGACGCCCGACGGCCCCGGCCACCGACAGGCCGACCGAGCCGACCAGGTAGCCGGCCACGCTGCCCAGCGCGCGTGAGCCCAGGACCAGCAGGTCACCCGTGTCGGCGGCGGCGACCAGACCCGGGACGGGACCCGAGGCCAGCACCCGGGTGGTCACCGGCAGTCCGGGACACGCGTCACGCAGCCGCCCGGCGGTCCGGGTGAGCAGTTCCTCGGCCCAGGACTCGTCAGGATCCGGCCACGGCTCCCTCGCGTGGACCAGATGGACACCGGTGCCGCGCAGCACCGCCTCGTTCGCCGCCCACTCGGCGGCGGCGTACGCCTGGTCCGTGCCGTCGACGCCGACCACGATGCCCTGCGTCATGATCCTCCACCTCCTGATGTGCTGTCGTCGCTCCCGTAGGTGAGCCGCGTACCGGAGACCGAGACGACTCCGTCGACCGTCGCGCACATGCGCTCGACGGCCGGGATCATGCCCCGGTACGCCACGGTTCCGCCGAGTTCCACGCGGCCGTCGCGCACCTCGACCGACAGGTCGGCCGGATCGAGCCCCAGCACGCCGCCGAGGACGTCCTCGGAGATCTCGCGGCGGATGTCCTCGTCCTCGCGCAGGAAGATCCCGAGCAGGTCGCCGCGGCTCACGATGCCGACCAGCCGGTCCGCTCCGTCGACCACGACGAGCCGTTTGACGCCCTGCACCTCCATGAGACGCGCCGCCTCCACGACGGTCCAGTCGGGACGGGCGCACACCGGTGGCGCCGACATCAGCTCCTCCGCGCGGATGCCCGCGGCCTTGGCCCGCTCCCATGCCTCGAGGCCCGGCACGGCCGGCAGGTCCGAGGGAGCGGCGGCCTGGTCCGCGGTCTTCCGCAGCAGGTCGCCCTCCGACACGACGCCGATCACCCGGTTCTCCGCGTCCACGACCGGCACGGCGGTCACCCGGTGCCGCGACAGCACGCGCACGACCTCCTTGAACGGTGCGTCGCCGCGGACACTCACCACCTCCCGGGTCATCAGCCCGGCGATCCTGCGATGACGCATCACCCGCTCCTTCCAGGCGCGGACGCACCCGCCCGTCGGCACCGGGGGAGCCGGCACCAGGCGGTCGGCGGAGCCGTTCCCGCCGGCGAGAGGCGGACAGTCGTCCTTGGGTGGATCCCCACACTGATGCGCGGACCCTCCCGGCGGCAGTGCCGAACGGTCCCCTTCCGGGACCGTTCGCCCCTACGGGGGGCCGGCCGGCGCGCCCGCGGGGCCGACCGGCCCTACCCCGGGCGGCGCGCCCGGTGGAAGCGTGACAGGGAGCCATCTCGTACGCGGAAGGCGGTGGGGACGATGGAATCGCCCGTGGTGACAGGCCCCGTGCTGACGAGCCCCGTGGTGACAGACCCCGTGGCGACGCGCCCCGTGGTGGTGGGCGTCGACGGTTCCGACGCCAGTCTCGCGGCCCTCGACTGGGCGGTCGACGAGACGACGCGGCACGGACGCCCGCTGCGGATCGTCTACGCCTCGCTCTGGGAACGGTACGAGGGCGTCGCATCGGCCCCCAGCCCCGAACGGCCCTCCGAACAGGTCCTCGCCGAGGACATCGTCGCCACGGCCGTGGCACGCGCCCGGCGCCGTGCACCCGCCCTCCCCGTCACCGCGGACGTCCTCGCCGAGGACGCCTCCCGCGCGCTGCTCCACGAAGGCCAGGAAGCGCTGCTGCTGGTCGTCGGGTCCCGCGGGCGGGGCGAGCTGGCCGACCTGCTCCTCGGATCCGTCGGCCTGATGGTGGCCGCCCGGGCCCCCGGCCCGGTCGTCGTCGTCCGTGGCGACCGGCACGCCCTGGAGGCGCGCCACCAGCGCGTCCTCCTGGGCGTCGGCGACCACGACGTGGACTCGCCGGCCGTCCGCTTCGCCTTTCGCGAGGCGGCGGTCCGGGACGCGGAACTCGACGTCGTGTCCACCTGGCGGCGCCCCGCCCACACGCCGGCCGGTCACCCGCTCCTGGCCGGTGAGCCCGGCGCGTACTTCGAGCACCGCGCCTCCGAGCTCCTGGACAAGGCGCTCGATCCGATCGCGCGTGAGTATCCCGGGGTACGCCTGCGCAGGAGCACGGTCGAGGGTCCCGCCCACGGCGTGCTGACCGAGCGCTCCGCCGCCGCCGACCTGCTGGTCGTCGGGGCGCGACGCCGGGACCGTCTCGTCGGCCTGGAACTGGGCAGGGTGGCGCACCGGGCACTGCATCACGCCTCGTGCCCGGTCGCCGTCGTCCCGCAGCACCTTCCCTCCCCTACGGAGGGAGACCAGTGATGAACGCCGCCGTCCGGCACCACATGAGCGACCTCGGCCGCCGCGTCGAGGCCCGGCGCACCCATCTCGGCCTGTCCCGCGAGGAGGTGGCCGAGCGATCCGGATCCACGCCCGGTTACATCGGCCTCCTGGAGGAGCAGCTGCCCAGCCCCGGGATCGAGTTCCTGGTCCGGCTCGCGAACGCGCTGGAGACCACCGTCCAGGACCTGACCGGGTACGCCGCGGACATCGCCCCGGGAACGGGGCGCGCCGGCCGTCACGCCACGATGGCGGGCATCGGCGAGGCCGAGTGCTGGCAGCTGCTCGACGACCACGGGGTCGGCCGGATAGCCGTCGTGGGGGACGACGGGCCGGAGATCTTCCCCGTGAACTACCAGGTGGTGGGCAGGGAGGTGCTGTTCCTGACGGCAGCGGACACGCCGCTCGCGAAAGCGGCGGCCGCCGGCGTGACGATCGCCTTCGAACAGGACCGCGTGGACGAGGCCTTCAGCCAGGGCTGGAGCGTCCTCCTCGTCGGCCCCGCGCACGGGGTGTCCGACCCGGCCACGGCCCGGACGCTCAGAGAGGCCGTCTACTCGACGCCGTGGGCCGGCGACGGGCGGGACGTCCTCGTCGTGCTCACCCCGCACCGGGTGACCGGACGCCGGATCCGGGTACAGGGCGCTCCGGGGGACGGGGCGGGGGCCGGCCGTTGAAGGGTAGGCGGGGGCCGGCCGTTGAAGGGTAGGAGCCGCCGGTACCGAGATGCCGCGTGCTCACGCCAAGGGCGGCACAGCTCACGCACGCCCAGCACTCCCAGGCTCGTGCCCAAGTGCCCCCGCCCAAGAGGGCCGGGCAGGCCACGACCGGGACCGACCGGCCCCGGCACTTACGGACCGACCGGCCCCGGCCCGCTGACCCCCTCGGCACTGGGGCGCACCCCGTCCCCGGCGTCACCGTGGGAAACGAGAGCTCCCGAACGGATCCGTCCGCCGGGTCCCGTACCGGGAGCCGCACACGAGGAGCGGAACGATGACCGGAGACAAGGTGGAACGCAGGCACAGCTTGATCCCCGACTTCAGCGACTGGTTCGACCGCGAGTTCCCGGGGCTGCCCGGTTGGCGCCCCGGCGCCGCCGCTCACTCCATCCCCGTGGAGGTCACCGGCGGCGACGGCGGTTACGTGCTGCGGGCCGAGCTGCCCGGGATGGAGCCGGAGGACATCACAATCACCGTCGACGACGACACGATCACCATCAGGGCGGAGCACGCCGAGAGCGAGGAGGACAAGGAGCACTCGGAGTTCCGCTACGGATCCTTCCGCCGGACCCTGCGGCTCCCCGCCGCCATCCCCGCCGACGACGTCGACGCCTCCTACCAGGACGGCATCCTCACCGTCCGCCTCCCGATGCCCCAGGAGAAGGCCCGGACCGCTCGCAGCATCCCGGTGAGGCGCGGGGAGAGGGGAGCGACGTCATGAACGCCAAGCGCGTGCTGGTCGCCTACGGGAGCAGGCACGGGGCGACCGCGGGCATCGCCGACGAGATCGGCAGGACGCTCCGCGCCGACGGCGTCGACGCGGTCGTCCTGCCGGCCGACACGGTCACCGACGTGAGCGACTACGACGGTGTCGTGCTGGGTGGCGCCCTGTACGCCGGACGCTGGAACGGCAAGGCCCGCCGCTGCGCCCGGCGCAACGGGGACCAGCTGCGGAACCGGCCCGTCTGGCTCTTCAGCAGCGGCCCCGTGGACAGCTCGGCCGAACAGCGGGACATCCCGCCCGCGCCCGGTGTCGCGCGCCGGATGAAGAAGCTGGGAGCGCGCGAGCACATCACCTTCGGCGGCGCCGTGACCGCCGAGACGCCCGGACGTTTCGCCCGATCCATGGTCCGCCACGGCAAGGGCGGGGACTTCCGCAATCCGGCACGGATCCAGGAATGGGCGCACCACATCGGAAAGGACCTCGGCGCCATGCGCTGAGCGGTCAGGCGCTGAGCGGTCATGCGCTGAGCGGTACGGGTGCGGCGGCCGCCCTCCCGCCCCGGGTTCATCCCGGAGGCGGGAGGGCGGTCTCGTTACGCTTCTCGTTACGCTTCGTCCTCGGCGGCGGTGAGGTCGCACCGCACGTCCACCACGCCCTCGACGGCCCGGGCCAGCCGTTCCGCCACGGGGATGAGAGCGCCGTCGCGGACCTGTCCGGACAGGACCACCACGCCGCCGTCGACCCGGACGTCGACCCGCTGCCCCGAGAGCGGGAACAGGCGCTCGACGACCTCCCGCCGCACCTCCGCGGCGAGCTCGTCGTCCGGGCGCAGGAAGACCTTGAGGAGGTCGGACCTGCTCACGATTCCCTGGATCGTGCCGCTCGCGTCGACGACCGGCAGCCGCTTCACCCGGTGGGTGGCCATGAGGCGTGCGGCCCGCGGCAGCGACGCGCCGGGCGTGACGGTGACGGCGGGCGAGGTCATCAGGTCCTCGGCCCGGCGCGAGCCGGCCTTGGCCGTCGCGTCGAGCCGCCGTAGCTGTTCGACGAGGCCCAGACGGTGGTCGTGCAACTCCTCCTTGAGGAGCAGGTCCGCCTCGGAGACGACGCCGAGGACGCGGCCTTCGCCCGCGATGACGGGGACGGCGGTCACCTTCCACCGCTGCATCGTGGTGACGATCTCCTTGAAGTCCGCGCCGGGCAGGACCGCGACGACCTTCTTGGTCATGACGTCGGCGACGGTGAACGGCTGTGGGGTCATCGCTCGCTCCTCACGTGCGCAGTCGGCGTGCCGTCGCCGCGGCGACGGCCGCGGAGACGGCCTCGCCGACCGACGGGTCCTGCGAGCACAGCTCCCTGACGGCCCACCCGTCGAACTCGAGGGCGTGGACCTCGGTGGTTGCCGTGGCACTGAGGCGCCACAGGTATGGCGGCTCCAGCCACGAGCAACCGAGCAGGTCGCCCGACACGAGCGTGTCGACAGGAGCGTGGTGCCGGCCGGGAATGCGTCGGTCCAGGACGACTCGACCCGCTTCTATGATCCAGAAGCGGTCGGCATGCTGCCGCTCGTGGAAGATGCGGGTGTCCGCGGGGAACCGGACCGGGCGGGACCGTTGCAGGAGCCGCTCGCGCGCCTCCGGAGAGAGTTCGTTCAGCAGCATCCTCATGGTGCTCATGACGTGCCTCCAGCCCTCACCCACAGGCTGCCGCCGGGCGGCGTGCGCCGGGAGGGCCGCACGGGTCCCCCATGGGTCCCGATCGGCCCGGTCCGGCGGACCGCAACGGCCACGGAAGTCCGTACACGGCAGCCGGTCCACGGAAGTCCGTGCACGGCAGCCGGTCCATGGCGGTCCGTACACGGCCGCCCGTCCATGGTCTTCCGTCCACAACCTTCCGCCTACGGCTTCCCGCCTACGGCTTCCCGTGCGCGGGAAGCCGTCCGCGCCGGCGGCTTCCCGGGCGAACCGGTCCCGGTTGCGGCGCCCGAGGTTCGCGGAACCCTGGAAGGGACCGACGGGCCGGTCGGCCCCGGTTGTGGGCCGGTCGGCACATGCGCCGTCGCGGCGTGACGGCCGAGCCTGGGCGTGCCGCACATCCGCACCTGTGACAGAAGGGTGGGTGCCATGAAGGCAGCCGTCTTCCGGGGGCCGGGCGCCGCCCACGCCGCCCACTCCGCCGGCGCATCCGCCGCGTCAGGTGCCCCGTGAACGGTTCACCTCCGGGGGCTCCTCCAGGGGCTGCGCTGCCCCGAGCGGTCGTCCTCGACACCGACGGCGTGCTGCTCGACTCCGCCGTCGTCCACGCGGCGGCGTGGAAGACGGCGTTCGACGCCTGCCTCGACGAGCTGGCGCCCGCGCCGGGGGACTGGGTGCCGTTCGACGCGGACGCCGACTACCGGAGGTTCGTCGACGGCAGGTCGCGCTACGACGGGGCCAGGGCGTTCCTGACGGCCCGAGGGATCCGCCTGGGACCCGGGGAGCCGGGCGACCCGCCCGGCTGCGGGACGGTCTGGGCGGTCGCGGCCCGCAAGGAGGCGGCCTTCCTGGACCGGCTGGCCACACAGGGGGTCGCCGCCTTCGACGACGTCGTGACGGCCCTCGGCGCTCTCCGTTCGCTCCATGTGCCGTGCGCCGCCGTGTCGGCGTCCCGCCATGCCCGGGCGCCGATCACCGCCGCCGGGCTGGACCCGTACCTCGCGGCCGTCGTCGACGGAGGGGACGCCGCCCGGCTCGGTCTGCCCGGAAAGCCGGACCCCGCGCTCTTCCTGCACGCGACCGGGCTGCTCGGTGCGGACCCGAGCGGCACCGCGGTCGTCGAGGACGCGCTCGCCGGTGTCCGGGCGGCTCGTCACGGCGGCTTCGGTCTCGTCGTCGGCGTCGACCGCACCCCGGACGGCCACGACACCGCCGCTCTGCGGGAGCAGGGCGCCGACCTGGTCGTCACCGATCTCGCGGAGCTGGTCCGCGAAGTGTGGGGCGAGCGCGCATGAGCACGGGGTGGACGTGGCGGTACGACCGGTACGAGCCGGAACGTGAACAGCTCGTCGAGGCGCTCTGCACCCTCGGCAACGGGCGCTTCGCCACCCGGGGTTCCGCCCCCGAGTGCGCCGCCGGCGGCGCCCACTACCCGGGCACCTACCTGGCCGGCTGCTACGACCGGCGCACGTCGGCCGTCGCCGGTGCGGAGGTCGAGAACGAGGACCTCGTCAACCTCCCGAACTGGACGCCGCTGTCCTACCGCTGCCTGCCGGACGACGGACCGCCGGGCGCATGGCTGACGCCGGACGCCGACGCCCTGCGGCACCACGACGTACAGCTCGACCTGCACGGGGGAGTGCTCACCCGGAGCATGCTCTTCCGGGACGCCCGTGGCCGCGGACTGCGCGTCGGCCACACCCGCATCGTGCACATGGGAGAAGCACACCTGGCGGCCCAGCAGACCGTGTTCCGTGCCTACGGCTGGAGCGGAGCCGTCGAGGTGAAGAGCATGCTCGACGGCGCCGTCGCCAATTCCGGCGTGCCACGCTACCGCCACCTGGAGAAGAACCACCTCCGAGAACACCGGACCGGGTTCACCCCCGACGGCGTCTCCTGGCTCACCTGCCGTACGGCCGACCCGGGCTTCCGGATCGCCCTCGCCGTCCGCACCGTCACCCGCCCCGCCCGTCCCGCACGGGAGACCGCCACGAGCACCGGCACCGTACAGACCTACCGCCTGCCGATCGGCCCCGGCCGCTCGGCGACGGTGGTGAAGACACTGGCCCTGCGCGCGTCGACGGACCGCCCGGCCACCGATCCGCTCGCGGCGGCCCGCGACGACCTCGCCCTGGCCCCCGACTTCCCCCGGCTCCTCACCGGTCACCGGGCGGCCTGGCAACGCCTCTGGGAACAGGGCGAGTTGGACGTGCCGGGGGAGGCGGGCCGCATCCTGCGTCTGCACCTCTTCCACGTCCTGCAGACGCTCTCCCCCCACACGGCCGACCTGGACGTGGGCGTGCCCGCCCGTGGTCTGCACGGCGAGGCGTACCGGGGCCACGTCTTCTGGGACGAGCTGTTCGTCCTGCCCTACCTGGACCTCCACTTCCCCGAGGTGGCCAGGTCCCTGCTCCTGTACCGGCACCGGCGGCTCCCGGCGGCGCGCGAGGCGGCCCGCCGGGCCGGCGGCGTCGGCGCCATGTACCCCTGGCAGAGCGCCAGTTCCGGCCGGGAAGAGACCCAGGAACTGCACCTCAACCCGCGCTCCGGACGCTGGCTGCCCGACTTCTCCCGGCTCCAGCGGCACGTGGGTTCGGCCGTCGCCCACAACGTGTGGCGGTACGCGCAGACCACCGGAGACCGTGGATTCCTGCACTCCGCCGGCGCCGAGATCCTGCTGGAGATCGCCCGCCACTGGGCCGGGGCAGCGGCCTTCGACCCCGGCACGGGGCGCTACCGGATCCGTGGGGTCGTGGGCCCCGACGAGTACCACGACGCCTATCCCGGCGCCACGGTCCCCGGCATCGACGACAACGCCTACACCAACGCCACCGCCGCCTGGGTGCTCGCCCGCGGCCTCGACCTGCTCGCCGAACTGCCCGAGGCCCGCCGCTCGGAACTCTCGGAACGACTGTCCCTGGACACGGGCGAACTCACCCGCTGGGACGACGTGTCCCGCCGCATGTACGTGCCGTTCCACCAGGGCGTGGTGAGCCAGTTCGAGGGCTACGGGGACCTCGCGGAGCTCGACTGGGAGGCGTACCGGAGCCGTTACGGGGACATCCGCCGCCTCGACCGGATCCTGGAGGCCGAGGGCGACACGGTCAACCGCTACCAGGCGTCGAAGCAGGCCGACACCCTCATGCTCGGCTACCTCTTCCGGCCCGCCGAGCTGTACGACCTGTTCGGCCGGCTCGGCTACGAGCTCGACGACGAGGTGTGGCGGGCGACGGTCTCGTACTACCTGCGGCGCACCAGCCACGGCTCGACGCTCAGCAGCCTCGTCCACGGCTGGGTGCTGGCCCGGCAGCTGGGCGCCGAGGCCTGGCGGTACTGCGAGGAGGCCCTGCTCGCCGACGTGGCCGACGTCCAGGGCGGCACGACCGGGGAAGGCATCCACCTCGGGGCGATGGCCGGCACGATCGACCTGGTCGAACGCGGGATCACCGGCCTGGAGACGGGACCGGAAGGGCTCCGGGTGGCTCCGGTGGCCCTCGCGGAGATCCCCCGCTTCACCTTCACCCTGTGCGTCGGACGCCATCGAGGAGTGCGCCTGCGGATGCTCCCCGGGCGGCTGGCGGTCCGGGTGCCCGCCTCGCCCGAGGGCCCGCTCGCCGTCGTGCTCCCCGGCGGCCGGCGGCTCACCGTGGAGGCCGGACAGGAGCGTTGGTTCCGCCTGTGAGAAGCGCCTTACCCCCTGAGAAGAGGATCAGCTGAGAAGAGGATCAGCCGAAGGTGAGCACGTCGGCGACGGGCCGGCGCGGTGTGGCCTGCCCCTCGGGGCCGTAGCCCAGGCGGATCACCATGTGGACGAAGCCGATGGCCGAGCCGGGATCGCGGGCGTCGGAACGCAGTTCCGGCCATTCCAGCGGCTGGGACATGAGGGAGGTGGCAAGGCCGTCGAGGGTGGCCTGCAGAAGGACCCGTTGCATCGCCTGACCGGCCTTCAGCCAGTCCCGCGGCGTGTCCCCGACCGTGCCGAGCAGCGCGATCTGCGGCCTCTTCTCGAAGCGCGCCGACACCCGGCCAGGCACCCGTCCCGGAGCGCCGAAGTCCCTGACGGGCGAGGTCACGTCGTACTGCCTCGGACCGAAGGCGTACGAGGGAATGCCCTCGGCGCCGGAACCTTCTCCCGGCGCGCCGGTGCGCGTCCAGGCGGCGATCTCCGCGCGGACGGCCTCGTCCGCCGCCTCGAACAGCTCGGAGGTGTGCACGAGGTCCATGACGGTGTCGGTGTGCCACGCCCCGGGTACGACGAGCCGGCAGCCCTCCAGCAGGGCCGCGGCCCGCAGCCCGCCGATCACCTCGTAGGGGACCTGCTCCTCGGTGAAGGGGAAGCGGCTGGTGTGCCGGCGTCGCAGCGCGGCATGCAGCGCGTCCAGTTCGCCGTCGGCGTCGTCGGGACCGTCGAGGCGCACGTCGGCGAGGTGCCAGGGGTCGTCCGGAGTGGGCAGCAGCCGGACCGCGGGATGCCTGCCGCGGTGCGCGGCGGCGACCCGCAGCCCGAACAGCGCGGCGCCGCACCCCAGGTGCAGGGCACGGTGGTCCGGGTCCTCGCGCGGCATGCCGCGCGACGGATCGCCGTGCAGCTCGATGACGCCGCTGCCCGCCCTGCAGACGAACTTCCACGGCTGTGCGTTGTGCATGGAGGGAGCCGTGACGGCGTCTTCGATCAGCGAGGTCACGAGTGGTCGGGTCAGAGTGGTGGCAGTCACGGTTCGTCCCCTCTGAGGTGGGTCACCAGGTCGGTCACCAGGTCGATCACCAGGTTGGGTCACCAGGCGATGTCGTGCGGCGTCCGGGTGGCGGACGTGAGACGCGTGTCGTCCTCGTGCCAGGTCAGCCGGTCCACGACGGCGACGACGCCGTCCACCCGCTCGGCGAGCCCCACGAGCATCAGGGCCTGGCTGCGCCGACGCACCCGGCCGGCCAGCGTCACCACGCCGTCCATGACGTGCGCGTCGACCGCGTCCCCGGGCAGGTCCATGGCATCCGTGAGGACGTCCTCACGGATCCGGCGCCGGATCTCCGCGTCCGGCCGGAGGTAGACGCAGAGCAGGTCACGGCGGGTCACGATGCCCACCAGCCGTTCCTCCACGTCGACCACGGGAAGACGCTCGACCCCGAGGCGCACCATCAGCCGCGCCGCGTCGGCCACCGTCTCCTCGGCGTGGACCGTGACGGCCGGCGTCGTCATCAGGGCCCGTGCGGTCAGCTCGCGGTGGGCCAGGAGGTCGCTCTCGGAGACGACGCCGACGACGTGGTCGTCCTCGTCCACGACCGGGACCCCGCTGATCTCGTGCTCGGCGAGCAGCCTGGCGATCTCCCGGAACGACGTCCCGGGGACGGCGGAGACCACGTCGCCGGTCATGAGCCCGCCGATCTTCATGTGCTTCATCGCCGGGCCTCCTGTTCGAGGGCGAGGGTTCGGACGGTGTGCGCCGTCCCGCGTCACCACCCTCCGTCGCGCGCACGGGGCCGGGGAGGGGCCGAATGGTCCACCCTCGGGACCGAACGGGCTCGTCACCGCCGCTCCGGCGGCCGGTCCCGACCCCGGTGGGGACCTTCGGGCCCCGGCCTTGCCCCCAGCGGCCCTGCGGCAGGCCGGGACCAGCTGCCAGAGTGGAGGGAAGCGCTCGGACCGCGTGGAGAACGGTGCGGAGAACGGTGCGTGGAGAACGGTGTGAGGAGGAGCCATGGGCGGAACGACAGCTCGTCCCGGCCTCGGCAGGATCGTCGTCGGCGTCGACGGATCACCGTCCGCACGGACCGCGGCGATGTGGGCGGCGGACGAGGCCGCCCTCCGCGGCAGCTCCCTGTGCCTCCTCCACGCGGCGGACACGGACGCACCGGCCCCGTTCCTGCCGCAGCCGGAGATCGTCAGGATCCGGCAGGCGGGCCGGGAACTGCTCGACCGGACCGCCGGGGCGATCGCCGCGCGCCACCCCGAGCTGGCGGTCGTCACGGAACTCGCCGACGGCGCCGCCGCCGCCAGTTTGCGCCGAGCCGCCGCCCTGACCGGCACGATCGTCGTCGGCCACCGCGGACTCGGCGGATTCTCCTCCCTGCTGCTCGGATCGGTCGGTCTGGAGGTCGCGGCCGCCGCGACCACCCCCGTGATCGTGGTGCGCGGGGCCGCGGAGCCCGTCGAGGCCGGCGTGGTCCTCGCGGCCGTACGGAACGAGGCCGACGTGGGCTGTGCCCGCGCGGCGGCCGGCGAGGCCCTGCTGCGCAAGGTGCCGCTGCGGCTGCTGCACATCTGGGGCACGCCGCTGTCCGCCGGTTCGCGCGCCGTGCTGCGCAACGGTGGCGAGGAAACCGCCCGCGGTCACGTGCACGTCCTCGCCGAGATCTCCGACCGGATCCGGGAGGAGTTCCCGGACCTGACCGTGTACGCCGACGGCCAGAAGAGCCACAGCGTGCCCGGCGCTCTCGTCGAGGCATCGCGCCATGCGGACCTGCTGGTCAGCGGCGGTCGACGGTCGCCCGGCTACCTCGGTCCCACCATCGGACGGACCACGCTCGGCCTGCTGCAGCACGCCCACTGCCCCGTGGAGCTCATTCCCCGGAGCGGGCCGGGACACGGCAGCACGTGAGGACACGCGCCACGTGAGGACACGCGCCCACGTGAGGGCACCAAGAAGCACGTGAGGAAGGCACCAAGCTGAACTACCGCGAAGGGGCGCCCTTCTCGTGGTCGTGCTGGGGGTGCTCGGGGTGCTCCTGGTGCTCGTGTGCCTGCGCGGCGATGACGGCTGCCTGGACGCGGCGTTCCACGCCGAGTTTGCCGAGCAGCCGGGAGATGTGGTTCTTGACGGTCTTCTCCGACAGGTAGAGCCGCTTGGCGATCTGCCGGTTGGTGAGGCCTTCGCCGATCAGTTCGAGTACGGACCGCTCCCGCTCGGACAGCCCGGTGAGCCGTTCGTCCTCCGGCGGCTTCGCGGCCTCGGGGTCCCGGAGCGAGTGCATCAGCCGGGCGGTCGTCGCGGGGTCCAGCATCGACTGCCCGGTGGCCACGGTCCGTACCGCCGACACGAGGTCGGAGCCCTTGATCTGCTTGAGGACGTAGCCGGCCGCCCCGGCCATGATGGCGTCGAGCAGGGCGTCCTCGTCGTCGAACGAGGTCAGCATCAGGCAGGCGAGCCCGGGCATCCGGGAGCGGAGCTCCCGGCACACCGAGATGCCGTCGCCGTCCGGCAGCCGTACGTCGAGAACCGCCACGTCCGGCCGCAGGGCCGGACCTCTGGCCAGAGCCTGCTCCGCCGTCGACGCCTCGCCGACCACCTCCAGGTCGGGCTCGTCGTCGAGCAGGTCGCGCAGGCCCCGGCGGACGACCTCGTGATCGTCCACGAGGAACACCCGCGTGGCTGTGGCGGCTGTCGGCAGATCGGTCATGGCGGTCCCTGCGGTCGGTCGGTGGGTCCGTACCCGCCCCCACGAGGATTGTCCGTCATCCGCCGTCCTCAGTCCTCATGGGCGTCGAGGTCCATCCGGACGTCGACGACACCCTCCACCGCGCGCACGGCCCGTACGGTCAGCGGTACCAGGGACCGGTCGGCGAGCACGCCACGCACGGTGGCCACGCCCTCCCGCACCGAGATGTCCAGCCCTGCCGGTGCGGCCGGCTCGCCGAGGACGGAACGGCGGATGTCCTCCTCGATCTCGGCGTCCGGGCGGAGGAAGACCTTCAGCAGGTCGCTCCGGCTGACCACGCCCTCCAGCATGCCGAGGTCGTTGACCACCGGCAGGCGCTTCACCCTCCGCTTGGCCATGATCCGGGCCGCCTCGGCGAGCGTGGCGTCCGCATGGACGGTCACGGCCGGGCTCGACATGAGCTCCCCGGCACGCAGGGCCGCGGCCTTGGAGGCCTCGCCGAACTCGTCCGGGCGGGGCTCCACCTGCCGGAATTCCTCCTTCGGCAGGAGGTCCGCCTCCGAGACGACCCCGACGACGCGTCCTTCTCCTTCGAGGACGGGCAGGGCGCTCACCTTCCACTCGTCCAGGAGCGCGACGATCTGCTTGTAGGGCGCGTCACGGCCGACCGCGATGGCGGTGTGGGTCATGACGTCGCTGACGGTGTAGGGCGATGCGGGCATGACGTCCTCCTGCGGCGGAGACGGGGCGGCGCGGATCACGTACCCGCTGCCGTGTGCCGTACGGGGGCCGGATGTCCGCCATCCGCATTCATGCGGAGGCCGGGCCCTCGTCGTCGTTCTTCCTCCGCTCTCAGTCTCAGCCCGCGCCCGCGCCGGGGTGGAGGGCTGGACGGCCCCCTTTTCGGGTACCGCTCGGCCTTGCCCGACGGCGGGAGTCAGTCGAAGAGGGCGACGACTCCGTTCACCCAGACCGCGAGGAACGCAAGGGCCCCCACCAGGCAGCCGACGCCCGCCAGCACACCGCCGACCGTCCGCGGCAGCGAGGGCGCCTCGTACTCCGCCTCCAGGCCGTCCCGGTACGACGCCGGATCGTCCCAGTCGACGGGGTGCCCCAGCTCCTCGGCGCATGCGGTCCGCACCGCGACCAGCTGCCCCTCCGCGAAGGCAGTGGCGGCCATGCCCTCCGGGCCGCGCCAGGCGAGAGCCCTCATCCGCCACTCCGGAGACCCGTACCGCGCCTCGAAGGCCGCGGTCTCGTCCGCGTCGCGGTCCTCTTCGAGGTACATCCAGCGTCCGGCCTCCGCGGCGTCACCGTAGAGCCGGTACACCTCGGCCAGACGCCGGCGGAGCGTCAGGTCGTACGGGAAGGACGAAACGAGCCCGCGCAAACGCTGACGCGCGACGGGGACCCGGCCGGCGGCCAGGTCCGCGTCGACTCGGGCAAGGGTCTCTCTCAGGGACATGAACGCATGATCGGGTACGGCACCGACGCACGTCGACCGGGTTTGCCGCCCGGCAGCGGCTCGCTTCCGACGGGCGATGGCGGTGCGGGCGGACTCCTCGTGCGCGTGCTGCGGGCGGAGTTCGAGGCGGGCCTCTCGGTGACCGCTCACGGTGACCGCTCCCCGGGGCGGAAGAGCGGTCAGCAGCCTTCGCCGTCATCCCATCAGTCGTCCGCGCACCGAGCGGGCCGCCCGTTGCACCGCGGAGCGGGTCTCCGGGGTGTGGTCGACGGCCTCGAAGCCGTGGTGGGCCGTGGGGACGTCGATGCGTTCGACCTCGGCGCCGGTCTCCTCCGCGACCGCGAGGAAGTGGTCGACCGTCGCCCGGAACATCGGGTGCTCCAGACCCGCCCTGGTCAGCACGACCGGCGGGGACGCCGCCGTCATCCGGTCCGCCGGACGGAACCGGTCCTCCACCCGGCGCCAGTCCGGCAGCGGTGCCAGGACGGGATAGTTCAGGGCCACGCAGCGCAGCCACGGCGGCGGGGCCGCGAGCCAGTCGGCCGCGAGCAGGCCACCGGCCGAGAAGAACCACAGGGCGATCCGGTCGGCGTCGACCCGCGGGTCGGCGCGCACCAGCTCCACCGCTTCGGCGACGTCGTCCGCCGCCAGCGGATAGTCCGCGAAGCCGTACAGCCGGTGGTCCAGGGTCGCCCCGACCAGGCCGAGGCCCGCCGCAAGACGGCCGTAGCCGAGGAAGAACGGCGAGTCCCGGGGCGTCGGCACCTGCTCCGGAGTGACCGGGCCGCCGTGCACGAACAGTACGGCGGGGCGCGGTCCTTCGGCCTCCGGGAGGTGGAGGTCCACCCGGCCCCGGCGCTCGCGCGGGCGCTCCGGCACGTCGAGCACGAAGGAGCCGCCGTCGGCGGGCGGCGCGGAGTCGGGGAGCTTCAGGCGCACGCCCCCGTCGGCCGCCGCCCGGCGCAGGACGTCGGCGAGCGGGCCGGGTGCGGAGAGCATCGGCCAGTGGCCGGTGGGGAGTTCGAAGAAGCCCACATCGGGACCGGCGAGCGCGCGGAAGCGGGGCGGCCCCGACGCCACCAGCATCTCGACCATGGAGACCGACCCGCCGTTGGCCGTGCACAGCACACCGGTCACCGGCCGGTCGAACGGGCTGCCGGTCAGCCGCAGCGGCTCGGTGAGGGTCCGCACCGGCTGCGGCGCGGCCAGCCGGTCGAGGCGTGCGACGGCCTCCTCGGTCAGCCCCTCCGTACTGCCCCAACGGCCCCACCCCGCACCCGAGGGCGCCGGGACCAGACCGGTCCCGTCCGCTTGCCCCACGGCGGACGGGTCCGGCACGAAGGCGCTCGCCGGGTCGCCGTCCGCCGGCATCCCCGCATCCAGGTACACCACCCGGGCGCACCGCCCGGGCCGCCGGTCCGCGGCCCCGAGCACCGGATGGATCCCGTAGTCGTGGCCGACGAGCACCACCCGGTCGTGCCCGTCGGCCGCGGCCCCGTCGACCGCCCGCAGCACGTCCTCGACATGCGTCTCCAGACCGGTCCCGTCCGCCGCCGTCCCACCGGCCGATGTCCCGCCGGCCGTCGGCCCAGCGGCCGTCGGCCCACCGACCGATGTCCCGCCGGTGGCCATCCCGTCCCCGCCCGCCATGCCGGTCAGCGTCACCGGATACGCGGCGGCCCCGGCCTCCCGCAGCAGCGCCGCGGTCTCCTCCCAGACCCACCCGCCGGTGAAGGGCCCCGACACCAGCACGAAAGCGGTCATCGTCGCCTTCCTCTCCTCGTCCCGTCCGTCCGTTCCGTACGCGGGGCACCGTAGGAACTCCCGCTGGGGGAGGTTCAAGTACGCGCCGTCGTAGGCTCGTGCCCATGGGTCTGGACATCACGGTGCTGATCGCCGACTGGTCGTGGCTGAGCGCGGCTCCCGCTCCGGAGCGGCCGGGGCTGCTGCGTGACGCGTGGTACGACGACGCGACCGGGTTCTGGGAAGCCGACGCACCCGTCACCGACGGCGGCTGGATCCTGCCGCGCGGCCCGCACCAGGACCGTTTCGCACTCTACGAGTTCACGCGGACCACCGGTTCGTTCAAGCCGCACTTCTGGGCCGGCAGCCGCTGGGAAGACATCCGCGACCACGTCGACCGGTCCCTGCGCGCCGACCTGGACACCGTGCTGCACGGCCTGATCTGGGACGGCTTGGAGGGAGTCGAACTCCGTGTCGAGCACGAGGTGTTCGGCGACGGGCCCGAGGCCTACGGCGTGCTCCTCGCCCGCACGCCGGCCGGCGTCCGGGAACTCGCCGCCGCCTGGGACCGGGCGGCGAGGAGGCCGCCCGGACTCGGCGTGCTGCGGGCACCGTTCGACGCGTACGCCGCCGATCCCACCGGCTGGGTCGGCGAGTTCGGCGAGTTCGAACTGCTGCTGCGGGACTGGGGCCTGATCCTCACGGAGGCGGCTCGCAGGGGCTGGGCGGTCGTGGGGCTCAGTGAGTAGCCCCGGCGGCGGGCAGCGAGGCGCGGGGCGAGGCCTGGCATCAGGCGCGGGAGCCCGTGCGGGGCGAGGCGCGGGGTCCGGCGCGGAGAGAGGCCCGGGGTCAGGCGCGGGAGCCGGCGCCGGGGCAGACCCGGGATCAGGCGACGGGCTGTGGAGCATCGGCGAACTCGCCGAGCGCGCCGGAACCACCGTCAAGACCGTCCGCTTCTACTCCGACCGCGGCCTTCTGCCCGAGACCGGCCGCACCGGCGGCGGGCACCGGCGCTACGGGCCCCCGGCACTGGAGCGGCTACGGCTGATCCGCTCGCTGCGCACCCTCGACCTGCCGGTGACCGACGTGGGCCGCGTCCTCGACCAGGACGACGCGCTCGAGGACGTCGTCGCGCGCCGGCTGCGCGAGGTCGGAGGCCGGCTCACCGCGCTGCGCTGGCACGAGGCCTCGCTGCGGCTCCTCCAGGACTGCCCTCCGTCTGACCGTGCCGAACGGCTCCGGCTGCTCGGCGGGTTGTCCACGCCGCCCGACACGACCGCGCTCGCCCGGTTCTGGCGGCGCACCCTGCCCGTCCGGTTCCCGGCGCGGCTCGCGGCCTCGGTGGTGGAGGCGGCCGTGCCGCAGCCGCCGGACGATCCCACGCCCGCGCAGGTACTGGCCTTCGCGCGGCTGCACGACCTGGTCGCCGCGGCGCCCGCACCCGCCGTCCATCTGGCGGACGTGGACCATCGGCCGGCCACGCTCTACGCCGGGCTCGCGGAGGCGTACGAGCTGGCCGCCACCGAACGGGCCGCCGCGGAGCGGGCCCTTGCCGAACGGGCCACCGGCGTACGAGCAGACGGCGAACCCGCAGAGGAGGCCGGGACAGTCCTCGGCCGGACAGCCGGCGAGCGGACAGTCGGCGGCCGGACAGTCCTCGGCCGGACAGCCGGCGAGCGGACAGTCGGCGGCCGGGCAGTCCTCGGCCGGACAGCCGGCGAGCGGACAGTCGGCGCTTCGGCCGGTGAACCCCCGCCGCCCGCCCCGGGAGGCCAGGCCCTCGGCCGCTTCGTGACCGCCTACGCCGACGCGCTCGGCGCGCGTGACACCCCGGCCTTCCGTCGCCGGCTCGCCGGACTCCTCGTCGCCGGCGCCGATCCGCTGATCGGCCGCTACTGGCAGCTCGCCGGCGAACTCCGCGGGACGGCGGACGGCCCCACCGTCGGAGCCGTCCACGGCCGCCTGTGCCTCGCCCTCAAATCGGACCTCACGCGGCCGGAGCGGGCCGAGTCCGTCCGGGCATGGGGCGAGTGAATCCAGAATGGGCCCCTCTCAGGCGAGGAGGGCCGCCGTGCACTGCTCGGTGAGGTCCTCGGCGTGCGGGGGCAAGGGGTCGCCCGCGCGCAGGTGACGGCGGACCACGGTCAGCGGGAGCTCGACGAGCGCCAGGGCGACGCGGTCCCGGGCCTGCTCGTCGTGGGCGCCCAGCGCCTCCGCCAGGCGGGCGAGCGCGGCGAACACGCGGCTGTTGCCGGCGTCGGCGCGTCGCACGTGCTCCTCGGACCAGTCGCTGCGGCCGAAGTCGGCGGCGCCGTACAGGAGGAGGGCCGCCTCGTCCGGGTGCTCGCGGCACCAGGCCACGACGTGCCGCGAGGCCGCGCGGGCGGCCCTGCGCGGGTCCGGTTCTCCGGTCAGGACCGCGAAATAGCCCTCCTGGAAGCGCTCCACGGTACGCAGCCACACCTCGGCGAGCAGTGCCGTGCGTCCCGGGAAGCGGTGGTACATCGAGCCGCTGGGCGCGCCGACGGCCTGGGCCACGGCCGACATGGTCACGGCGGCGGGGCCGCCGGAGGCCGCGAGCAGGACGGCTGCGTCGAGGAGCTGGTCCGTGTCGAAGCGGGGTGGTCTCGCCATGAATCAGAGAGTACCCTCCAATTAATTGGAGAGAGGTCTCCAATACTTCTCAGGGGAGGACCCATGGGCGTCTACAACGTGCACGAGCGCCTGCTGCCGGTGAAGGAGAGCGAGGTGGGCGCGCTCATCGACGGCCTGGCGAGCGGTGAGGGCGACCGGCTCTGGCCGGGCGCCTCCTGGGCGCCGATGGAATTCGACCGCCCGCTGTCCGCCGGCGCGCGGGGCGGCCACGGGCCCGTGCGCTACACCGTGGCCGGATACGCCCCCGGGCGCTGGATCCGCTTCGAGTTCACCGGGCCCCGCGGCTTCCACGGCTTCCACGAACTGGCCGTGCTCCCCGACGGCCCGGACCGGACGCGGCTGCACCACACCCTGGCCATGGAGGTCAGGGGCCTGGCCCGGCTGACCTGGCCCCTGGCCTGGCGTCCGATGCACGACGCCTGCCTGGAGGACGGCCTCGACCGCGCCGAACTCGCCGGCACCGGCGCCGTACGGCGGCCGGCCCGCTGGTCGCCGTACGTCCGCCTGCTCCGCGCCGCGGCCGGCGCCGCGACGCGCCTGAAGGCGGGTCGCCAGGGACGGCCCGCGGACGGGCGCTAGGCCGTCTCTTCCGGATCTTGGCCGGGTCCGCGGCGTCCGGCACGGCACCTCGCCGCGTTGCCGAAACGCACAGAGAG